>DAIDKC010000331.1 GCA_027451045.1 Holophagaceae bacterium
AATACATTCAGTCGCGTGCGGTCGTACACGGTGATGCTTACAGGCGATGTCGAGTGCTGCGCGGGCGTTTGAGCCGCGCTGGACAAGCATATGAGAGTAGTAACGCAGAGGGAGGGCTGAGGTAAGGAGTTGGAACGGAAAAATCGTTGCCATCGTTGATGCCCAGCCGCGATGCATCCGCAGATGTCTGTTCGCCTCGCGTATCGCCGCAGGCGATACCGAGAAGGAAGGGCCCGCAGGGCCATGTGGTTCATGGTTCACCATCCGCGAAGCAGATAGGGCCGCATCGGCGCAGCCGATGGCGGGGGCGAAGCCCCGAGGGCCAAAGGCCCGAGCCAGGGGCCCTGACGACGCGGGGCGCGCGGATGGGCGTCCCCGCCCACGCATGCGTGGGCGGGGATCTAAGGTCAACCCTCCGGGCGCGGGGTGGCGGGGAGGCTCCGACTCCGCGAGCTGGCGAGCGGGAGCCCCGCACAGCGGGGCGTCAGGCGGAGGGCGATCCCGCGTCGGCTTCGGTTCACGGAGTCCCGCTCCGCTAGAACCTCAGCCTCCTTGACTCGCTTGCCCGGCACCCCGCGCGATGGCATTGCTTATTTCGTTCCAGCTCCTAGGCTGGGGGCATGGCGCGGTGGACTGGAAGGGTGGGGCGCGTGGCGCTGGCCGCGCTGATGGCGGGCTCCCTCCGGGCCGGCCCCCCCTTCCTCACCGACGATCCCGAGCCGGTGGCTCTGCATCACATGGAACTCTACGGCAGCTGGATGGGCGGCCGGACGCCGGACGGCGCATCCGGGGATCTGCCCCTGGTGGAGTTCAACCTGGGCATCCTGCCGGAGACCCAGTTCCACATCGTGGCGCCCCTGGCCTACGCCCAGCCGGCGGGACAGCCCACCACCCGGGGCTACGGGGACACGGAGCTGGGCTTCAAGGTGCGCCTCCTGCGGGAGACGGCCTGGCGGCCCCAGATCGCGATCTTCCCGCTGGTCGAGATTCCCACCGGATCCGCGCCCCGCGGGCTGGGGGCCGGGCACACCCAGGTGTACCTCCCGGTCTGGATCCAGAAGAGCTGGGGCCCGTGGACGACCTACGGCGGCACCGGCTGGTGGCGCAACCCCGGGGACGGGCAGCAGAACTGGCACTACCTGGGCTGGCTCCTCCAGCGCGACCTTTCGCCGCAGGTGACCCTGGGCGGGGAGCTGTACCGCCAGACCGCCAGCACCGTGGGCGGACGCGCCAGTGACGGGTACACCCTGGGGGCCATCGTGAACCTCTCGGACCGCGACCACATCCTGGTGAGCGCGGGAAGGAACCTCTCCGGGGACCGGGGGACCCACTTCTACCTGGGCTACCAGATGACACTGGATCTGACCTCAACGAGGGGGGACCGCCTGCTCACCTCCGGTTCGCGATGTCCCCCCTCGTGCACCCCCACGCGGTGTCCCGGCCAAGCCGGGGCACCGCGTCTGCCAGGCGCGATTGCCGGTGCCGGACCACTCGGACCCTGACGTCCTTTCCTGCTAGCCTGGGCCATCCCTTCGTGGAGCGGACATGCGCTTCCTGGCCAGGCTGGGCGCCCCGGTGCGCGAATTCCTGGTGTTTCTGGGCGACCAGGCACACCTGGTGGCGCAGACGGTCCGCTATGGCCTGAAGCTCCGTCTGGACCAGCTCGGGGCGGTGGCCTCCCAGATCCGGCTCCAGATCCGGTTCACGGGCCTGGATGCCCTCCTGCTCACCTGTGGAACTGCGCTGCTGCTGGGGGCCGTGACCCTCATCCAGGCCTTCACCCAGCTTTCGGGCCTGGGGGCGAGATCCTACATCGGTCTGCTCATGGTGCTCATCATCCTGCGCGAGCTGGGGCCGCTGCTCACGGCCGTGCTGGTCATCGGCCGCAGCGGAACCGCCATCGCCGCGGAACTGGGCACCATGCAGCTCAACGGCGAGGTGGACGCGCTGGCCGCCCACGGCGTGAACCCCTACCAGTACCTGCTGCTGCCCCGCTGGATCGGCGTCCTGGTGGCCGTCTTCGCGCTGGTGGTGTTCTTCGACGCCTCCGCCCTGGCCGGGGGGTTCCTGGTGGCGCGCTTCAAGGAAGGCGTCACCCTGGGCGTCTACATGGATTCCGTGCGCGATGCCCTCGTGAACCGCGACCTGCTGGCCACCCTCCTCAAGGTCTTCCTCTTCAGCGGTGCCATCACCTTCCACGCCTGCCGCCACGGCCTCGCCATCCGCCGCAGCCAGACCGAGGTGCCCCAGGCGGTCACCCGCACCGTGGTCTCGGCGCTGGTGGCGGTGTTCCTCGTGGATGGCCTCGTGGCCGCCTTCCTCTACGCCTGATCATGATCCAGGTGGACGACCTCGCCCTCGGCGCGCCCGACGGCCGACCCCTCCAGGAGGGGCTCCACCTGCGGCTGGAGCGGGGGGAAGCCCTGCTGCTGCTGGGGCCGGGGGGATGCGGCAAGAGCCAGCTCCTGCGGGTGCTGGCGGGCACCGTGCCCCCGCGTGCGGGGCGGGTCCGGGTCGCCGGTATCCAGGTCTGGCCTGGCGAGGGCGCCCTGGCCCTGGCCGGCCGTGTGCGGGCCGGCTTCGTCTTCGCCCAGGGGGGGCTGCTCTCCAACCAGTCCCTGCGGGGCAACGTGGAACTCCCCCTCCGCTTCGCGGGGGCCTCCCCGGCGGAGGCCCGCGCCCGCGCGGAGGCGGCCCTGGAGCGCTTCGGCCTCGCACCCGTGGCGGGGCTGAGGCCCCATGCCGTCAGCGCCGGCCAGCGCAAGCTGGCCAACGTCGCCCGGGTGGAGGCCTTCGGGCCGGAACTGGTCCTGGTGGACGATCCCCTGGAAGGCGTGGAGGCGGCGGATCACGGCCGCGTCGCCGGTTGGCTCCGGGACTGGATCCAGGACGCCGCCCATACCGTGGTGGTGGCGCTGGAGGAACCCGGGGCCTTCGGGGATCTCACCGCCCGCCGCCTGCACCTCTCGCCCCTGTCCCCCGCCGAGGAACCCCGATGAACTTCGAGAAGCAGGATGTCCGCCTCGGAATCTTCGTGCTGGCCGCCCTGGGCCTCTTCCTGGGCCTCCTGGTCTTCAAGAACGCCCGTGCGGTGGTGCAGGCCACCTATCCTCTCGTGGTGCGCCTGGACAGCATGGAGGGGCTGGCGCCCGGGACCGAGGTGGATCTGAGGGGCTACCCGGTGGGGACCGTGGACCAGATCCGGATGCGGCAGAGCGGCGTGGACTACCACTTCCTCGCCACCCTCTCCATCCGGTCCGACATCAAGCTGTGGCGGGGCACCCGCGCCGTGGTGGCCACCCGGGGCCTGGGCAGCAGCTACCTGGACCTGCAGCTGCCGCCTCGGGAGGAGCGCCGGGTGCTGCTCGCACCCGGGGACCGCATCCCCGGTGACCAGGGCGTGTCCATCGGCAGCGTGCTGGACAAGGCGAGCCGGCTGCTCGATACCCTGAACAGCGGCGTCGAGGCCCTGCAGGACCGCCTCCGCACCCACGGCCTGGACGATGTCTTCGGACAACCCGAGGTGCGCCAGACCCTCCAGAACCTGAACGCGACCCTCCAGACCTTCCAGGCCCTGGGCGAGGAGGGGCGCGGCCTGATGGATCATGCCGACCGCAGCATGGGCGAGGCGGACAAGGCCCTGGCCGACCTTGATGCGAGCCTGACTATCACCCGGAGCCTGCTGGAGGCCCGGAAGCCGGATCTGGAGAACATCGTGACGAGCCTGGCCGGAACCCTCCGGCAGGCGAACGCCCTGCTTGCCCGCTTCCATGCCGAGGACCAGCCCCAGCTGGAGACCAGCCTCAGGACCCTGGCACGCTCCCTGGATTCCCTCGAGGAACTTCTCCAGATCCTCAAGCAGAAGCCCAGCCGTGCCGTCTGGGGTACGCCCAGCGCCGCCGAGCGCGAGCGGGCCCGGAAGGCGGTGGAGGCCGCGAAACGGGCCCAGGCTCCGCAGTAGGGGACCTACAGCCGGTCGAGCCCCTCGCGGCCGATGTTCACCTTCCACACCAGGGGCTCGTAGGTGGCCAGCCCCTGCTGGAAGAAGGGATCGCCGTCGCGGATGGCGTCGAGGTCCGCCAGCGGGTTCGCATCCTGCACCCGGAAGAGGACCACGCCCCCGTTCCGGGGATCCATGGGGCCCGAGGCCAGGAGGATGCCCTGGGCCTGGAGGGTTCGGAGGTAGGCCCGATGGGTCTCGGTGGCCGCCTCGACCTCTTCGATGGGGCGGCGGTAGCGGACGATCATCAGCGCGTACATGGTCAGTCCCTCACGATGCGGGTGCCTACGGTATCGGGATCCTCCGTGGCCAGGGCCTCGGCGGTGGTGATGAGCACCTCGTGGCCGCCGGCATCCAGGAAGCCCAGGGCGCTCTCGATCTTGGGCCCCATGCTGCCGGCGGGGAACTGGCCTTCGGCCAGGTGCTTCCTGGCCTCACTGGCGGTGAGGCGGTCCTCCCAGCGCTGGGTGGGCTTCCCGAAGTCCAGGGCCACCTTGGCCACGCCCGTGAGGATGATGAAGAGGTCCGCCTCGAGCTGGGCCGCCAGCAGGGCGCTCAGGCGGTCCTTGTCAATGACGGCCTCCACGCCCACCAGGAAGCCGCTGGCGTCCCGGATCACGGGGATGCCGCCGCCGCCGCCGGCGATGACGCAGTGCCCGTGCCGGAGCAGGGTCTTGATGGCGTCGAGCTGGACGATCTCCAGGGGGCGGGGCGAGGGCACCACCTTGCGCCAGCCGCGGCCCGCGTCCTCCTTCATCTTCCACTTCTTGGCCCGCATCAGCTCCAGGGCCCGGAACTCGGGGTAGAAGGGCCCCACGGGCTTGGTGGGGCTCTGGAAGCCCTTGTCCTCCTTGTCCACCACCACTTCCGTCAGGACCGAGGTCACCGGAGCGTCCAGCTTCATGAAGCGGAGCCGGTTGATGAGCATGCGCTCCAGCATGTAGCCCATGGAACCCTGGGTCATGGCGCCGCAGATGTCCAGGCTGTAGGGCGGGATCTGGCTGGAGCCGGCCTCCTGCTGGATGAGGAGGTTGCCCACCTGGGGCCCGTTGCCGTGGACCACGCACAGCGCGTAGCCCTCGGACACCACCCGCGCCAGCATCTCCGAGGTCTCCCGGGCATTCTCCAGCTGCTCCTCCTGGAGCCCGCGCTCCTTCTCTTTCAGCAGGGCGTTGCCGCCGATGGCGAGGAGGGCGATTTTCTGGGCCATGGGGGGCACCTGGAAAAAGGGGAAGTCTACCCGAAGGACCGGGGAATGCCAGTGATCCGGCGCAAAGCTCCCGGTTCAGGGGGCCCACGGGAGCGGCTAGAATCGAGGGTTTACGGACGTCCTCCCATGCACATCCAGGAACTGATCCTCCGCCTGCAGCGGTTCTGGGCCGACCGGGGCTGCCTCATCGGCCAGCCTTACGATCTGGAAAAGGGCGCGGGCACCATGAACCCCCTCACCTTCTTCGGCGCCCTGGGGAGCAAGCCCTGGAACGTGGCCTACGTGGAGCCCTCCCGCCGCCCGGCGGACGGCCGCTACGGCGAGAACCCCTTCCGGGTCTACAAGCACCTCCAGTTCCAGGTGATCCTCAAGCCCAGTCCCGCCAAGGTGCAGGAGCTCTACATCGAGAGCCTGGAGGCCCTGGGCATTGACCTCGCCAAGCACGACCTGCGCTTCGAGGAGGACAACTGGGAGTCGCCCTCCCTGGGCGCCTGGGGCGTGGGCTGGCAGGTGGTGCTCGACGGCATGGAGATCAGCCAGTTCACCTATTTCCAGCAGGTGGGCGGCCTGGACTGCCGGCCCGTGAGCGCCGAGCTGACCTACGGCATCGAGCGCATCTGCATGTTCCTGGGCGGCTACGACAACATCTTCGACCTCGTGCACGGCCACGTGACCACCGATGACGGCACCTTCCCCGTGACCTACGGCCAGATGCGCCAGCGTGAGGAGTTCGAGCTCTCCGCCTACAGCTTCGAGCACGCCAACCTCGACCTGCACCGGCAGCTCTTCGACGCCTACGAGGCCGAGGGCTGGCGGCTGCTCAAGGACCTGGGCCACTTCCTCAGCGCCTACGAACAGGCCCTCAAGATGAGCCACACCTTCAACGTGCTGGACGCCCGCGGCGCCGTGAGCACCACCGAGCGCCCCGGCATCATCAAGCGCGTCCGCGACCTCGCCTGCGCCTGCGCGAGGGCGTACCTGGCCTTCGAGGAGGGCGCCCCCGCGCCTGCCGAGGCCGGGAAGGGAGGTGCGAAGTGAGCGCCACGAAGACCTTCCTGCTCGAGCTGCACTGCGAGGAGATCCCGGCGCGGTTCCTAGAACCGCTATGCCATGAATTCGAAGACGCTCTGAAATTGAGCCTCGCTGGGTGGAAGATCGCAGCTGATTTTTCGGCAGGAAAAGAGCGCAAAACCCTCTCGGATGGAACGCCATACGA
>DAIDKC010000332.1 GCA_027451045.1 Holophagaceae bacterium
GCGGCGCGCGGCGACCCGGAGGCGGGGGAGATGGAGCCCGAGGGGCCCTCCGGGATCAGGGATCAACCACCACCTGTTTCAGGGCATGGCGGAGCGCTAGGACCTCGGCCGGGAAGCGCCAGGGGGGCTGGAAGGTTCCGGCGCCCTCCTGGAGGGCCCGATAGCGCTGCTGGAGCAGGGCCGCGTGGGCGGGGCTGAGGTCGGGCCCGCCGAGGTGCACCTCGAGGAGCGCGAGGTTGCGGCGGAGGCGGTAGGCCTGGGGCTGGTAGAGGAAGACGGCCAGGAGCATCTGTCCGAAGGCCATGCCCAGCAGGAGGAAGCCGGTCAGGATCGGGATCCGCAGGGCCAGCCCCTGCCCGAGGGCGAGCCACCAGCCCAGGAGGCCCATCACGGCGATGGCCAGGACGGGCAGGATGGGGCGGGCCCAGAGGCCCCCGTTCCACAGGCAGTCGTCCACCAGGGAATCGGCGATGGCTTCGAGGGTGCGGGGATCGTTCCTGCTGCGCGCCAGGGCCATGCGCTGGTCGAGCGCCTGCCAGGCGGCCCGCTGGACGGGGCTGAGTCCCGCCTCCCGGGCCCGGACAGGCCGCGCGGGTCGGGCGGCCCCGGGCGGCTCCGGCTGGATGGCGGAGGAGGCGGAGGGCATCCGCACCATCACCGCGTCGGGCGGCGGCGGCGCGTCGGTGACATGCAGCTGGCCCTGGGCATCGCGCCAATGGTACATCGGCCTCGGCTGCGGCAGGAGCAGCAGGGCCATGAGGCCGGGGATCGGCCTCATGGGCGGCCTTCAGAAGGCGGCATCCAGGGCCTCGCACCAGAAGTGGTAGATCATCTGGTGGACCTCCTGGATGCGCGCCGTGACGGTGGAGGGCACCACCAGGGCGTCGTCCACCCGGTCCTTGAGCTTGCCGCCGTCGCGTCCAAGGAGTCCCAGGGTCCGGAGCCCCAGGCCCTTGGCGGCCTCGACGGCGAGCAGCACGTTCGGGCTGTTGCCGGAGGTGGAGATGCCGATCAGGAGATCCCCGGGGCGGCCCAGGGCCTCCACCTGGCGGGAGAAGACCTGGTCGAAGCCGTAGTCGTTGCCGATGGCCGTCAGGGCCGAGGTGTCCGTGGTGAGGGCGAGGCCCGCGAGGGCGCGGCGCTCCTTGAGGTAGCGACCGCTCAGCTCAGCGGCCAGGTGCTGGGCGTCCGCGGCACTTCCCCCGTTCCCGCAGACCAGGATCCTGCAGCCCCGGCGCAGCCGCTCGGCCATGTCCTCCGCCTGGCGGATGATGTGGTCCATCTCGGCGTCGAAGAAGGCCTGCTTGAGCGCGAGGGAGGCCTGGACCTGGTGGAGGAGGGTCTGCTTCATGGCCCGGATTGTGACAGGAAATTCGGACCACATTCGGGAAGGGGCTGGCAGACTGCGGGAGTCACCGTCCTGAACGAGGCTCTCCCCAATGAAGTGGTTCGCTGCCAAGCATGCCCTTCTGGCCCACCTGCCCGTGGCGGTCGGCCTCCTGCTGCCCCTGGCCCTGCTGGCTTCCCTGCGCCCCGGCCGGGGCATCCGGCCCTGGTGGACCGCTGCCCGCTACCTGGGATGGGCGGGGCTGGTGGGCCTCGGGGTTTCCCTGGTCAGCGGCTGGAGCCTGGGCCGCGCCCAGGGCTTCCTCACTCCGGGGCGCTGGCTCCCTCCCCACGGGGATCCGGCCCTGCCCCGCCACCTCCTCTACGCGACCGCCAGCCTGCCGGTGGCCATCGCCGCCCTGGCGGCCATGCACCGCCGGCGGAAGGAGCACCAGGGCCTGGGCGTCCTGCCCCTGTTCCTGGGCCTGGGGTGGTCCGCCCTCGCCCTCCTCACGGGCTGGACCGGCCAGCTCCTGGCCCATCCGGCCGGAGCGGTCCTGCCGCGGCTGGTCCCCCCGGCGGTCCCGGCGCCGCCTCCGGCCGCGCCCGCGAAGTCGGCTCCGGAACCGGCGCCCGGCGTGCCCGTGCGGGTGCTGGACTACGCCGCCCTCGAACCCATCCAGGCCTGGCCGGTGAAGTCCATGGCCCATGGCGGGCGGTGGATCCGGGTCTGGGTGACGCCCTCCGCCGCCGCGGCCTACCGGGCCGGTGCCCCGCTGCCCGACGGGACGCTCGCGGTGATGAGCACCGTGGAGGATCGCTGGGGGCGGCCGGGTCCCGACCCGGGACCCCTCTACGCCCTCGAGATGAAGGGGGGCGCGCCGCAGTTCACGTTCTACTGGGGGCGGGTGCCTGCTGCCAGCCAGGCCGCCATGGGCGGCGAGACGCGGATCTTCTGGCGGAGCCCCGACCCGCACCTGGCGGGCTGCGCGACCTGCCATGCCCAGGGCCCGGCCCCGGCGGACCAGCGCAGTTCCTGGACCCCCTTCCGGAAGCCGGCTCCTTCCCCTGCCGCGCCGGCGCCCTCCGCCCCTACCCACTAGCCGGTCCGGTCTACTCGGCGGCCTCCACCAGCACCTCGCGGGGCTTGCCCGCCCCACGGTCGGGGCCGACGATGCCCTCCTCTTCCATGCGGTCAATGAGGCGCGCCGCACGGCCGTAGCCGAGGTTGAGCTTGCGCTGGAGGAGGCTGGTGCTGGCCTTGCGCTCCCGCCGCACCACGGCCAGGGCGCGGAGATAGATGTCGTCTCCGCCGCTCCCGCCGGCAGCCTCCTCGTCGCCGTCCTGGTCCTCCTCGGTCTCGATGGCGCTGAGGAGGGCCTGGTTGTAGTCGGGACGTCCCCGCTCGCGCAGCCAGGTCACGAGGCGGAGCGTCTCCTCCTCGGTGAGGAAGGGTGCGTGGATGCGGCGGGGATGGCTGGCGCCATTGGGGAGGAAGAGCGCGTCGCCGGCGCCGAGGAGCTGCTCCCCGCCGCCCGTGTCGAGGATGGTGCGGCTGTCAATCTTGGTGCGCACCCGGTAGCTGAGGCGGCTCGGCAGGTTGGCCTTGATGATGCCGGTGACCACGTCCACGCTGGGCCGCTGGGTGGCCAGGATGAGGTGGATGCCCACGGCGCGCGCCTTCTGGGCGATGCGGGCGATGCTGTCCTCCACCTCGCTGCGAGCGACCATCATGAGGTCCGCCAGCTCGTCAATGACCACCAGGACGTGGGGCAGGGATTCCAGTGTGGCGGGCCGGTCGGGCCAGCGGGGATTGGGCGTGCGCTCGGAGATGTCGAGGCTGCCACCGGCCTCGGAGATCTTGGCGTTGAAACTGCGGATGTCCCGGACGGACAGGAGGGCCAGGCGGCGATAGCGGTCCTCCATCTGGGCCACCACCCATTTCAGCACGCGGCCCGCCTCCTTCATGTCCGTCACCACCGGGGCCCAGAGGTGCGGGATGTCCTCGTAGAGCCCCAGTTCCACCATCTTGGGATCCACCAGGATCAGCTTCACCTCCTCGGGCAGGGCACGCACCAGGACGGAGCAGATCATCGCGTTCACGCCGACGCTCTTGCCGCTGCCGGTGCTGCCGCCGATGAGGAGGTGGGGCATCTTGTTCAGGTCGGCCACCACGGGTGCGCCCGCGATGTCCTTGCCCAGGGCCAGGTGGAGGAGTCCGCCCGCGCCGCGGAAGGCCGAGCTGTCGATGATCTCCCGGAAGGTGATGATCTCCCGTACCGGGTTGGGCACCTCGATGCCCACGAGGTTCTTGCCGGGGATCCGGTCCATGCGGACGGCCTCCGCCTGGAGGGCCAGCGCCAGGTCCTCCTCCATGCCCAGGATGCGCGAGAGGGGGATGCCGGGATCGGGCTGGAATTCAAAGACCGTGACCACGGGGCCGGGCTGCATCCCGGCGACGGTGCCCTTGATCTTGAATTCGGACAGTTTCTGTTCGATCCGCGCCCGGATGTCCTCGAGGAGCGCCGGGTCCATGCGGGCGTGCTGGGCGGGCGGATCGAAGAGACGCCGGGGGGGGAGGCTCTCCCGCTCCACGGGCGCGGGCTGCGGCGGCTCGGGGGCAGGGGCGGGCAGGGCCCGGACCGGGGTGGGTTCCGTGAGCGGTAGGGGCGGCTGGACGGTCTCCCGGCCGAAGCGGTCCCGCGCCACCTGGGGCTGGGCCACCGTGGGCTTGGGCGGAGGCGGCGGGGGCGCCTGGGCCAGCAGCCGCGTGCGGTAGGGACCGCCGGAGGGCGGCAGGGTGGGCCGGGGAGGAGGCTGGGCTTCCAGGGCCCCGGGGGTGTCCAGGTGGACGGACTGGATGGGGGGCAGGAGGTCCTCGGCGTTGAGCACCGGCACCTTCCGGCGCAGGGCCGCGGTCTCGAGTTCCGCCCGGAGCAGGGCCTCGCGCTGGCTTTCGAGGTCCTGCTGGCGGGAGGCGAGGGCCTGCAGGGCCCGCGCGTCCCCCGCATCCAGTTCGGGCTGCTCCTGGCTCCGGTTGCGGAGGAATGGGCGCTGCACCATGGCGAGGAAGCCCCGGACCCCCCGCCCCGGCATGGGCTTGAGCCAGGGCCAGGCGCGCTGCCCCATCCAGCGGGCCAGCCTCCGGCCGATGGCGCGGGAGACGGAGGGGGCCAGCACGAGGGCGCAGACGAGGATGTCCAGGGCGAGCAGCAGGGGCAGGCCTGCGGGTCCGAAGAGCCGCCGGTGCGGGGGCCAGAGCGCGCTGCCCAGCCAGCCGCCCCAGCGGAGCTGGAGGGCGCCCCCGGCCGCATCCTGCCAGACGCGGGACCCCAGGCCGCCCAGGGCCGTCCAGACCCCGAGGGCGAGGGCGACCCAGGCCAGGCGGCCCGGCCAGCGGCGGCCTTCCCGGGGCCAGGCCTCCCACAGCAGGTAGGGCGGGACCAGCCACCCGCCGTAGCCCACCAGGGTCTGCAGCAGGCCGGCCAGGGTGGCCCCCAGCGTGCCGCAGAGATTGTGGACGGGCGCCACCGCGGAACCCAGGGTGAAGGGGTGGGGATCCAGCGGATAGTAGCTGGCCAGGGAGAGGATCAGCAGCAGCGCCAGGAATGCGCCCAGCGCCCGCAGCATCCACCGGCCGATCCCCTGCAATGCGCCTCCGCGATGATCGTGTCCCAGTGTAGCGCGCGCAGGCTCAGCGGGGCCCCGAGAGCCGCGCGGGGCGGGCGGGCTCGAGCAGAGCCAGGCGCCTGCGCGGGTCCCAGACGGGCTTGCCCAGCTCGCGGAAGAAGGTCCCGGCGTTCACGAAGGTGAAGCCCTCCGCCCGGGCGCGGTCTATGAAGGCGCCCAGCTCCTCGGCGGGCCGGTCCGCCGCCGGGCGCCCGGAGCCCAGGTGCATGAGCACGATGAGTCCGTCGGCGTTGTGGTCCAGGCGCCGCTCGAGCCGGGCGATGATGGCGGGGCCGGGATGGTAGAGGCCGCGGGTCGCGCGGGTCGCCCAGTCCAGCGAATCCGCGCCCTCGCTCCAGCCCACATGGCGGTAGCCCACCTCCTCCGCCCACCGGCGGATCTGGGGCGTCTCCTCCCCGTAGGGCGCGCGCCAGTAGGGATCCATGGGCCTGCCGGTCACCCGCAGGAACGCGGCGTCGGCCTCCAGCAGCTCCTTCTGGATCCGGGCCTTGGTCCAGGCGGGATCCCGCCGCATGCCCGGGGCGAAATGGGGATGGTCCATGGTGTGGTCGCCGACCTCGTGACCCTCGGCCACCATGCGCCGGACGATGTCCGGGTAGTGCTCGATGAAGCGCCCCGTGAGGAAGAAGGTGGTGTGGATCCCCTTGGCCTTGAGGATGTCCAGGATCTCCGTGGCCACCTCGTCGCCGGACCCCCCGTCGAAGCTGAGGAGGATCTGCTTCCTGTCCCGGGGGCCACGGAGGAGGTTGAACCCCTCCCCCATGC
>DAIDKC010000333.1 GCA_027451045.1 Holophagaceae bacterium
CGCGGACACCTCGGAGCCGGCCTGGGTGAACCGGAAGATGTTGTCAATGAAGAGCAGCACGTCCTTGCCCTCCTGGTCGCGGAAATACTCCGCGACGGTCAGGCCGGTCAGCGCCACGCGGGCACGGGCCCCGGGGGGCTCGGTCATCTGCCCGTAGATCAGGGCCACCTTGGACTTGCTGATGTCGTCCTTGTTGATGACGCCGGAATCCATCATCTCGTGCCAGAGGTCGTTGCCCTCGCGGGTGCGCTCGCCCACGCCGGCGAACACGGAATAGCCGCCGTGGCCCTTGGCGATATTGTTGATGAGCTCCATGATGAGCACGGTCTTGCCCACGCCGGCGCCGCCGAAGAGCCCCGTCTTGCCGCCCTTCGCGTAGGGCTCCAGCAGGTCAATCACCTTGATGCCCGTCTCGAACATTTCGGAGGCAGTGTTCAGTTCCTCGTACTTGGGCGCCTCGCGGTGAATGGGCAGGGTCATCTTGTGGCCGAGGGCCCCGCGCTCGTCCACGGGGTCGCCAACGACATTGATGATGCGGCCCAGGGTCTCCGGCCCCACGGGCACGTTGATGGGCTTGCCGGTATCGGTGACGATCTGGCCGCGGATCATGCCTTCGGTGGGCTGCATGGCCACGCAGCGCACGCGGTTCTCGCCGAGGTGCTGCTGCACCTCAAGCGTGACGGTGGCCCCGGCGATCTCGGTGTGGAGCGCGTTCATGATCTCGGGCAGGTGACTGTCGAACTCGACATCCACGGCGGGACCGACGATGGCGATCACGCGGCCTTGAAGGGTGTTGGACATGGGGAACCTCGGCAAAGGAGTAGGCGAAGGATCAGGCGTTGGCGCCGCTGACGATCTCGATGATCTGGTTGGTGATCGAGGCCTGGCGGATCTTGTTCATGGTCAGGGTCAGCTTGGCGATCATCTCGCCTGCGTTGTTGCTGGCCTTGTCCATGGCCGCCATGCGGGCCCCATGCTCGGATGCGGCGCTCTCCAGGAGGGTCTGCAGCAGCTCGGTCTCCACGAAACGGGGCAGGAGTGTCTCGAGGACGGCATTGGGATCCGGCTCGAGCAGGTGGGCGACCTCGAAGGGCTCCCGCTCGTCGGCGCGGCGCTCCACCTCCATCGGGAAGAGGCGGAACACCGTCGGGGTCTGGGCCACCGGACTGTTGAAGTAGTTGTAGACCACGTAGAGCGCGTCAATCCCTTCGTCCCGGTACTGGGCCGCAGCCTCCTCCGAGATCTCCGTTACCACGTGCTGGAAACCGGCCATGTTGAGGTTCATGTAGGCACGGCCCATGGGCAGCTTGCGCTTCCTGGCCCAATCCACGGCGCGCTTGCCGACCAGATCCACCTGGACGACCTCGGCGGAGGTCTCGTTGAGGAAGGTCTGAAAAGTCTTGAAGATGTTGGCGTTGAACCCCCCGCAGAGCCCCTTGTCGGAGGCCACGAGCACCACGCGGATCCGCCGCTCCTCCCGCGGGGTCAGGAAGGCCTGCGCCGCGGGCCCCGGGACGATCTCGGGATTGACCTTGATGCGGCCGACGACGCGGCGGACCACGGCAAGCATCTTCCCCGCGTAGGGGCGGAGGGCCACGAGGCGCTCCTGGGATTTCCGCAGCTTCACTGCGGAAATCATCTTCATGGCCTTGGTGACCTGCTGGGTGTTCTTGACAGACCGGATACGGCGCCGGATGTCCTGGAGACCGGCCATCGGACTAGGCTCCCGCAGCCTGGTTCAGGGAGGCCTGGAAGGTCTCCTTGAAGGCCGCGACCTGGGTCTTGAGCTGGGCCTTGGCGTCGTCGGAGAGCACCTTGCTGTCGCGGATGCCGCGGAGCACCTCAGGCGCGTTGGCGTCGAGGTAGGCCAGCACCTCGGACTCGAACCGGCGGACCTCGGAGACCTGGAGATCGTCCACATAGCCGTTGGTCGCCATCCAGATGCTGACCACCTGCTTCTCCACGGGCATGGGCTGGTACTGGCCCTGCTTGAGGATCTCGACCAGCCGCTGGCCGCGGTTGAGCTGGGCCAGGGTGGCCTTGTCCAGGTCGGAACCGAACTGGGCGAAGGCCGCCAGCTCGCGGTACTGGGCCAGGTCGAGCTTGATGGTGCCGGCCACGGACTTCATGGCCTTCACCTGGGCGGAGCCGCCGACGCGGCTCACGGAGATGCCCACGTTCACGGCCGGACGGACGCCGGCGTTGAACAGGTCGCTCTCGAGGAAGATCTGGCCGTCGGTGATGGAGATGACGTTGGTCGGGATGTAGGCGGACACGTCACCGGCCTGGGTCTCGATGACCGGAAGGGCCGTCAGGGAGCCAGCGCCACGCTCGTCGCTCAGCTTGCAGGCGCGCTCCAGCAGGCGACTGTGGAGGTAGAACACGTCGCCGGGGTAGGCCTCGCGTCCGGGAGGGCGGCGCACCAGCAGGGAGATCTCGCGATAGGCCGCAGCCTGCTTGGAGAGGTCGTCGTAGATGCAGAGGACGTGTCCGCCGGGGTTGTCCTTGCCTGCCGGCTTGCCGTCCTTGCCGTGCCACATGAAGTACTCGCCCATGGCCGCACCGGTCATGGGGGCGAGGAAGAGGAGCGGCGCGGCCTCGGAGGCGGAGGCGGCCACTACGATGGTGTGCTTCATCGCGTCGTACTCTTCCAGCGTCTTCACCACCTGGGCGATGGTGGAGCGCTTCTGCCCGATGGCGACGTAGATGCAGACGACGCCGGTGTCCTTCTGGTTGATGATCGTGTCCACGGCCACGGCAGTCTTGCCGGTCTGGCGGTCACCGATGATCAGCTCGCGCTGGCCGCGGCCGATGGGGATCAGGCTGTCAATGGCCTTGAGTCCGGTCTGCATGGGCTCGTGCACGCTCTTGCGGTCCACGATGCCGGGCGCGATGCGCTCGATGGGGTTGGAGGCCGTCGCGAGGATGGGCCCCTTCCCGTCAATGGGATTGCCCAGGGCGTCCACCACCCGGCCGATGAAGGCGGGCCCCACGGGCACCGACATGATCCTGCCGGTGCGCTTGACGGTGTCGCCTTCCTTGATGGCGGCGGCGTCGCCCAGCAGGATGATGCCGACGTTGTCCTCCTCGAGGTTGAAGGCGAGCCCCATCACACCATGGGGCAGCTCCAGCAGTTCGCCTGCCATGACCTTCTCGAGGCCGTAGGCGCGGGCGATGCCATCGCCGACGCTGATGACCGTGCCGACCTCGGCCACGTCCACCTGGGCGTCGAAGCCCTCGATCTGGCTGCGAATGATGCGGGAGATCTCTTCCGCGCGAATGTCCATGAATGCCTCCGGAACCTGCTGGATGTCGGGAAGGGGGGTACTAGGCCGAAAGAAGCTGGGTCTTGAGCTGCCGGAGCTGGCCCTGGAGGGAAGCATCCAGGACCGTGGAGCCCACCTGGACCGTCAGGCCGCCCAGGAGGGCGGGGTCCTGGCGCCAGGAGATGCGGATGGTCTTGCCCGTGCGGGCCGCGAGGGAGGCCACGAGGGCCTTCTCCTGGGCCCCGCTGAGGGGCTGGGCGCTGGACACCTGGGCCTCGAGGATGCCGGCGCGCTCGTCCACGAGCTCCGCGAAGGTGGCGCGCAGGTCGGAGAGGAGATTCAGGCGCCCCGCCTCGGCCACCACGCGGAAGAAGCGGCGCAGCGTCTCGCTGACCTTGGCCTGCGCGAGGATGGCTTCGAAGACCTCGGCCTTCTTCCGGGGCAGCACCAGGGGGGAGGCCACGAGGCGGGCCAGCTCGGCGTGGGCGCCGACGGCGGCGGCAACCGCCTCCAGCTCCTGCTGGAGCTGGGGCACGTTCCCCTGCCGGTCGCCGATCTCGAGGAGGGCCTTGGCGTAGCGTCGCGCCGTCAGTCGCTGGCTCACTGGATGCCTCCAATCTGCCGGATGGCCCGGTCGAGGGCCTCGTCCGCTGCGGGACCGGCCAGCCTGGCCTCCAGGCGGGCGGCCGCGCCTTCCACGGCCAGCCCGGCCACGAGGGCCCGGAGTTCCTGCTCGGCCTGCCGCTGCTGCATCTCGATCTCCGCCTTGGCGTGGAGCAGGATCTGCTCGGCCTCCGCCCGGGTGGATTCGAGCACCCGCTGCCGCTCGGCTTCGGCGTCCGATTCGGCCTTGCCGAGAATGCCCGCGAGTTCACCCTCCAGCCCGGCCATCTTGGCCTCCAGCTCCTGCAGCTGGGCCTCGGCCTCGATCCGGTCCCGCTCGGACCTGGAAAGGGCCGCCTCGAGTTCCTCGCGCCGGGACTTGAACATGGCCGACAGGACGCCCTTGAGGATCAGGATCAGGCCGGCAGCGTAGATCGCGAAGTTGAGGAGCTGGACCAGAAAGGCGGGGCCGTTCCCATAGGGCTTGCCGAAGAGGACCATGGCGGGGCCATGCTCCGGCTCGGCTTCGGCCGCGGCCTCGGCGGCGCGGGGGGACCCGGAGGGACGGCTTGGCGCCGCCGGATCGGCCGGCGCGGCATGCACGGACCCCGGTGCGGGGGCCTGGGCGGAGAGCCCGGCGGGCGCCAGGACCAGCGCCGCGGCGAGCGAGAAACGGGTCAACAGCTTCGTCATCGTCAGGCCTGCTTCAGAAGGGTCTGGGCCATGGACTCCGCAAGGGCGTCCACCTGGGTCAGGAGATCCTGGCGGGCAGCGGCCTGCTGGGCCTGGAGGGCCGCCAGGGCCGCCTGGCGCTGGGCCGTGGACCGGGTCCGAGCCTCCTCCAGCAGGGCCAGCTTCTCCCGGTTCGCGGCCTCGGCCAGCGCCTTCCGGCGGGCGAAGGCCTGGGCCCGGAGTTCCCTCAGGCGCGCCTGGTAGTCCTTCTGGCGGGCGTCGAGTTCCGCCGCAGCATGGGCCTTGGCGGCGTCCCCGGCCTGCATGTCGCGGTCCCGGTCCGCCATCACCCGCGTGAGGGGGGCGAACAGGACCAGGCGCAGGTAGAGGTAGAACACGCACAGCAGGCCGATGGTGAACACCAGGGCCACCGGATCCGGCCGCATGGGGTCGGGCATCTGCGCCAGGATGTGCTGGATCGGCCCGGAGGCCTCCGGGGAGCGGAGCGTCAGATTCGCCAATTGCAGCAGCGCCACAGGCCACCCTCCATAGAACACACCTGGACCTCGGCCAGTGGACCAGCCTGGGTCATGCCCACACCAGCAAGGGGTCCGCGGGAACCCCGGGCAAGAAAGTCCAAAAACCTTACTACAACTGTCAGAATCCCTCAACGCCGGACTTCGCCCTTGACCCGGGCCCTGGCCCGTGGGAGCATTTCCGTTCGGCGATTCGGGCGATTAGCTCAGTCGGTAGAGCAGCTGCCTTACACGCAGCATGTCGGCGGTTCGAGCCCGTCATCGCCCACCAGTTTCCACTGGTGAACCAGCAAGGGGTTGTAGCTCAGTCGGTTAGAGTGCCGGCCTGTCACGCCGGAGGTCGCGGGTTCGAGCCCCGTCAGCCCCGCCAGCAACGTAGGGTCCCACGAGGGACCCTATTTTTATGGGCGCAAGAGAAGCCGGGCTCGGACCCGCGCGTGGACGGGCCACCCCGTCGCGGAAGCCCTCCGGCGGAGGGCTGGAGCGGGAGGGACCAGGCCGGCGGGCACGGGCCCTCGGACAGGCGGGGCTCCGGGGGGATCTGCTAGGTTGAGGGGCGTAGGCCGGGGGACCGGATGGGGACGACGCGACAGGGATCCGGATCCGCCCGCCCCGGCTCCGGCGGGGATCCGATGCAGGCCTGGTCCGTGGCTGGCGCCTTGGCTGCCGAGGGCCGCTACGGGGAGGCGGAGGCGCTCCTACGCGCCGTGCTGCAGGCGCGGCCCGCCCTGGCCGAGGCCCACTCGGACCTGGGTCTGGTCCAGCAGCGCCTGGGCCGGTTGGACCAGGCCGAAGCCTGCTACCGCCGGGCCCTCCAGCTGGAGCCGGCCCTGCCCGCGGTCCACTACAACCTGGGCACGCTGCTGAGGCAGCAGGAGCGGCTGGAGGAGGCCATCCTGGCCTTCCGGCAGGCCCTGGCCCTGCGGCCCGACTATCCCCAGGCCCTCAACAACCTGGGCAACTGCCTGCGCCGGACCGGGGCCCTCGCGGAAGCCCGCGAGGCCTTGGAGAAGGCCCTGGCCCTCCAGCCCGGCCTCCTCGAGGCGCACTACAACCTGGCCGCCCTGAAGACCTACCGGGAGGGCGACCCCCAGATCCCGGCTCTCCTGGGCCTGGAGCGGCGGCTCGCGGGGCTCCCGGAGCTGAGCCGGATCCGCTACTGGTTCACCCGGGGCAAGATGCTGGAGGACACCCGGCAGTTCGACCAGGCCTTCGCCGCCTACCAGGCCGGCAACGCCCTCGAGAAGCGCCGGACGCCCTGGGACGAGGCGGCCGAGATCCGGCTGCACGAGGCGCTCCGCGCGCGCTTCACCCGCGCCTGGTTCGCCTCCCGCCCCCCCCTGCCGCCCGAACCCGGTCCCATCCCGGTCTTCATCGTGGGCATGCCCCGGTCGGGCACCTCCCTGCTCGAGCAGGTACTCGCCTCCTGCGCGGGCGTGCATGGCGCGGGGGAACTCCCCTTCCTGGGAGAGGTGCTCCGGGAGGCCGCCGGGGGATCGCCCCTGCCCGATGCCCTCGCCTCGGCCACGCCGGAAGACCTGCGGGCCCTGGGCAGGCGCTACCTCGACCGCCTCCGGCAGGTCGCGCCGGCGGGGGCCACCCACGTCACGGACAAGATGCCCGGGAACTTCGTCCACGCGGGGCTGATCCCCCTGCTGCTGCCCGGCGCGCGCATCATCCACGCCATGCGCGATCCCATGGATTCCTGCCTCTCCTGCTTCACGCGGCACTTCCAGGAGGGGCACCTGGGCTACACCTACGATCTGGCGCTCCTGGGGCGGACCTACGTGCGCTACATCACGATGATGGGCCACTGGCAGGACGCGCTGCCGCCGGATCGGATCCTCGACGTGCGCTACGAGGCGCTGGTGGAGGACCTGGAGGGCCAGACCCGGCGCCTGCTGGCCTACCTGGGCCTCGCCTGGGACCCGGCCTGCCTGGCCTTCCACGAGAACCGCCGGGCCGTCCGAACAGCCAGCGCCGCCCAGGTTCAACGCCCCCTGTACCGGAGTTCGGTGGCCCGCTGGAAGGCCTTCGAGGGCCACCTGGGCCCCCTGATGGAGCAGGTGGGCGACTACCGCTGAGCTCGCCGCGCCCCGAGGGCGGACGGCTTTGGCCGCGCCTTCCCCCCCTACGCCTGCACCCGCTGGAGGATCTGGTCCACGCAGGCCTCCACCGGATCCCGGTCAGTGTGCAGGTGGATGTCCGGATGCTCCGGGGCCTCGTAGCGGCTGTCCAGGCCTGTGAAGTTCGGCAGCTCGCCGCGCCGGGCCTTGGCGTAGAGGCCCTTGGGATCCCGTCCCTCGCAGGCCTCCAGGGGGGCATCCACGAACACCTCCAGGAACTCGCCCTCGGGGAACAGCTCCCGGGCCATCCGGCGCTCGGACCGGTAGGGCGAGATGAAGGACACCAGCACGATGAGCCCCGCATCCGTCATCAGCTTCGCCACCTCAGCGATGCGCCGGAGGTTCTCGACCCGGTCGGCCTCGGTGAAGCCCAGGTCGCGATTCAGCCCGTGGCGGATGTTGTCCCCGTCCAGGATGAAGGTGTGGCGTCCCTCGGCGTGGAGCCGCTTCTCCAGGAGGCTCGCGATGGTGGACTTCCCCGAGCCGGAGAGGCCGGTGAACCAGAGGCATAGGGGCTGCTGGTGCTTGATCCGGGCCCGTGCCTCCTTCCCCACCTCCAGGGCCTGCCAGTGGATGTTGGACGCCCGGCGCAGGGCGAAGTCGATCATCCCGGCTCCCGCCGTCTCGCCGGTGTAGCGGTCCACCAGGATGAACCCGCCGAGGGTCCGGCAGGTGCCATAGGGCTCGAAGGCCACCGGTTCCTGGAGCGCCAGGGTCACCAGGCCGACGTCGTTGAGGTCCAGGGTCTTCGCGGCCAGGGCCTGGCCCGTGTTCACGTCCAGCCGGTGCTTGATGGCCGTGACGGATCCGCTCACCTCCCGGGTGTGCAGCTTGACGAGGTACGGGCGCCCGGCTGCCAGGGGGTGCTCGGAGAACCACAGGAGCCGGGCCTCGAACTGGTCCGCCGCCTGGGGCGGCGCCTCCGCGGCGGCCAACAGATCCCCCCGGCCGACATCCACCTCGTCGGCCAGGAGGAGGGTGATGGATTCCCCGGCCTCGGCCTGGGGGGCCTTCCGGTCCCCCACCAGGATCTCCCGGATCCGCGTGGTGGCGCCCGAGGGCACCACCCGCACCCGGTCCCCCTCCCGGACCATCCCCTGGGCCACGCGCCCCTGGAAGCCCCGGAAGTGCGAATCCGGCCGGTTCACCCCCTGCACCGGCAGGCGGAAGGGGGCGCCCGCGACCGTCCTGCCGGCTTCCACCCCGTCCAGGTGCGCCATGAGCGTCGGGCCTTCGTACCAGGGCATCCGGGCGCCCCGGGTGAAGAGGTTGTCCCCCTCCAGGGCGCAGACGGGGATAGCCTGGAGTGACGAGAAAGAGAAGGCGTCCGCGAAGTCGCGGAAGGCGGCCTCGATCCGGGCGAAGACCCGGGGATGGAAGGCCACGAGATCCATCTTGTTGACCGCGAGCACCACGTGCCGGATGCCCATCATGGCCACGATGCGGGCGTGTCTCCGGGTCTGCACCAGCAGCCCCTTCCGGGCGTCCACCAGGAGGACCGCCAGGTCCGCCGTCGAGGCCCCCGTGGCCATGTTCCGCGTGTACTGGTCGTGGCCCGGGGTGTCCGCCACGGTATAGCGGCGGGCCTCGGTGGCGAAGGTGCGGTAGGCCACGTCAATGGTGATCCCCTGCTCCCGCTCGGCCTGGAGGCCATCCACCAGCAGGGCGAGGTCCAGCCCCCCACCGCGGGTCCCGTACTGGCGGGAATCGGCCTCCAGGGCCTTCGCCTGGTCCTCCAGGACGTGGCGCGATTCGTACAGGAGGCGGCCGATGAGCGTGGATTTCCCGTCGTCCACACTGCCGCAGGTGATGAACCGGAGCGGAGGGCGGGCCGCCATCAGAAGTACCCTTCCTTCTTCTTCGCTTCCATCGAAGCGGGCTGATCCGAGTCGATCAGCCGCCCCTGGCGTTCGGACACCCGCGCCTCCAGGGTCTCGGCGATGACCTCCTCGACGGTGGCGGCGGTGCTCTCGACGGCGCCGGTCAGCGGATAGCAGCCCAGGGTCCTGAAACGCACCATCCGCATCTGGGGCCCCTCTCCCGGCGCCAGCGGCAGGCGCCCGTCGTCCACCATGATCCACGTGCCCGATCGCCGGACCACGGGGCGCTCCTGGGCGAAGTAGAGCGGTACGACGGGAATCCCCTCCTGGCGGATGTACTGCCAGATGTCCACCTCCGTCCAGTTGGAGAGGGGAAACACCCGGAGGGTCTGCCCCTTCTGGAGCCGGGTGTTGTAGAGGTTCCACAGTTCCGGCCGCTGGTGCCTGGGATCCCAGCGGTGGCCCGGCTCCCGGACGGAGAAGATCCGCTCCTTGGCCCGGGACTTCTCCTCGTCCCGCCGGGCTCCGCCGAACACCACGTCGAATCCGTACAGGTCCAGGGCCTGGCGGAGGGCCTCTGTCTTCATGACGTCCGTGTAGTGGGACGAGCCGTGGTCGAAGGGGTTGATGCCGGCGGCCAGCCCCTCCCGGTTCGTGTAGGTGAGGAGGGTCAGGCCGGATTCCGCGGCCATCCGCTCCCGGTGTCGGTACATCTCCTGGAACTTCCAGGTGGTGTCCACGTGCAGGAGGGGGAACGGCGGTCGGGCCGGATGGAAGGCCTTCCGGGCCAGGTGGAGCAGGACCGAGGAATCCTTGCCGATGGAGTAGAGCAGGACCGGCCGCTCGGCGCCCGCCACGGCTTCACGGAGGATCTCGATGCTTTCCGACTCGAGGGGGTGCTGGGGCATGGCCCTATTGGAAACCGAAATGACGGAATCGGCCCGTGTGCTTTTGCGAGGCGCTCGATAGACTGGAAGGCTCGGAAGGATCATGAAGCTCCCCCTCGTCGCCCTCTGCGGTCGCCCCAACGTGGGCAAGTCCACGCTCTTCAACCGGCTGACCCGCAGCCGGGCGGCCCTCGTCCACGACCTCCCGGGCATGACCCGGGACCGGAGCTACGGCCGGGTCACCTGCCTCGACGAGACCGGGGAGGCGGAGGAGGTGTTCGAACTGGTGGACACCGGGGGCCTGGACTTCGAGGGCGACGACGTCATTACCCAGGGCATCACGCGCATGGCGGAGGCCGCCCTGGCCGAGGCCCATGTGGCGGTGCTCCTGGTGGACGGCCATGACGGCCTGACGGCGGGGGACGAGGAGATCGCCGCCCGCCTCCGGCGCCTGGGCAAGCCGGCCCTGCTCGTCGTGAACAAGCTGGACGGCATGAAGGGGGGCGCCCCGGACGGGGGCTTCTACGGGCTGGGCTTCGACGCCGTGCTGCCCATTTCCGCCGCCCACGGCTCCGGCGTCCCCGAACTGCTCGCCGAACTCCGCGCCCGCCTACCCTTCCACCGCACCCCCGGGGAGGCGGAGGTCCC
>DAIDKC010000334.1 GCA_027451045.1 Holophagaceae bacterium
TCCGTAGGCCCACTCGCGGAGGGCGGTCTGGATCAGGCGTTCGGCCTTCCCGTTGGTCCTCGGGCGGTAGGGCCGGGTCCGGCTGTGCTTGAGGCCGAAGGCTTCGCGCATGGCCGTCAACTCGATCCGCACAAAATCCCGCACTCGATACCTCCCAGTATCAAGTGCGGGCAGTGAAAGAAGTGTCCCTCTATTTTAAGCGCACTACACTGGGCGCATTGGGGAGATCCCGGATTCGAACTTGCGAGGGGCCTTCTCCGGTGTGCGGGGAAGCGGGGTGCCTGTGGGATCCTGGTCCGCGAACTGCGAGGGCCAGGCATGGACTACCTCTTCAAACCCGGCGATCGTGTGCGCCTCAGCCACGCGGGGGTGAGCCACTACGGCGGCATCTGGCCTCATTTCATCCCCGAGGCCCAGGGCGGAGGCACCCCGGGAACCGTCCTGGTCGCGGGAGACCGCCCCCACAAGCCGGGGGCTGCCCCCAGGCCCTACTACGTCCTCTGGGACAACGGCTCGGAGAACAGCTACCGGGTCGAGGATCTGGTGGCGGCCGGCGATCCGGAGGCGGAGGGTGAACCCCCCTCCAACGTGGTGCCCTTCCGGCCCAGGTCCTGAGGGCTGGCCTGCTGGTAACGTGGAGGGGCGCCCCGCGAGGCGGGGCCCTTCCTGCGGGCTTTCATGCACACGATCCGTTTCGACGGCAAGGCTCCCGGCTCCGCCGAGTGCGAGCAGGAGATTCCCCTGCTGGCCGCCGCGTCCAAGGCCGGCGTTCCGCTCAACCATCGCTGCGGCGGCCATGCGCGCTGCGGCACATGCCTGGTGACCATCGTGGAGGGGGCGGAGTACCTCAACGAACGGGGAACGGCGGAGACCCGCGTCCTGGAGGTGCTGAAAGCCGGGCCCGACCAGCGCCTCGCCTGCCAGGCATGGGCCCGGGGCCAGGTCCTGTGCCGCTATTGACCTAGACGGGGCGGCGGCCCTCCAGGGCGCGGTCCAGGGTGAGGTCGTCCGCGTACTCCAGGTCGCTGCCGATGGGCAGTCCGAGGCCGATGCGGCTGGTGCGGATGCCGCTGGGTTCGAGGATGCGGGCCAACCAGCTGGCGGTGGCTTCGCCATCCACCGTGGGGTTGGTGGCGAGGATGATCTCCTGGACGGCGCCGTCCTCGAGCCGCTTCAGGAGTTCGCGGATGCGGAGCTGATCGGGGCCCACCCCGCGGAGGGGGGAGATGAGGCCGCCGAGCACGTGGTAGCGTCCCCTGAAGTGCCCGCTGCGCTCGAACGTGAGGACGTTGGAGGCCTCGGCCACCACCACGAGGCTGCGGGGATCCCGTCGGGGATCCTGGCAGATGGGGCAGGTGGGCTGGTCCGTGAAGGCCCCGCAGACCTGGCAGAAACCGACCTGCTCGGCGGCCTGCTGGAGCTGGTGGGCCAGGTTGGCCATCGCTTCCGGGCCCTCCTTGAGCAGATGCAGGGCCATGCGCTGGGCTGACTTGGCTCCCACGCCGGGGAGCCTCTGGAGGCTTTCCACGACGGCCTCCAGGGGGGCGGGGAGCTGCATGGCCCGACCCCGGGTGCTAGAGGCCCAGGCCCGGGATGTTCAACCCGGAACCCATGCCGCCCATCTGCTGCTTCATGGCCTCGTCCGCCTTCTGGGCGGCATCCCGGAAGGCGGCCAGGAGCAGATCCTCCAGCATGGATGGGTCCTCGGGATCCATGGCCTCCTTGGCGATGGAGAGGCCCATCAGCTCTTTGGATCCGTTGAGGGTGACCTTGACCAGCTGGCCACCGGCGGTGCCTTCCACCCGGAGGTTGGCCTGGGCCTCCTGCAGCTTCGCCTGCATCTGCTGGGCCTGCTTCATGAGGAAACGCATGTCCATGGGGAACTCCCGTCAGGGTTGGGGGGCGGGCTTCGGTCCGCGCAGGTGGTGTGCCAGCCGGAGCATGAGGAAATAGCCTACGGGGATCGCGAGCAGGCTGAGCACGAAGCCGCCCAGGAGGTAAGGCACCAGGATGGGGCGCAGCATCTCGGCCATGAGGTGGAAACCCTCGCGAGTGCTGAAACTGTGCCAGCCGATGCTGGACCAGTCCACGCCGCTGAGGTCAATGCCAAGGCCACGTCCCAGCAGGATGTTGCCGACCAGGGTGGACACCGTGGCGATGGGCACCATGGTCCACGGGTTGTTGATGAAGGCGCCCAGAAGGGTCAGGGGCCGGTGGAGCTTCCTGAACAAGGCGCAGGAGGCCACCACGAGCCCGGTGTGCAGGCCCAGGAGGGGGTTCATGGCGATGGCCAGGCCCAGGGCGAAGCTCCAGCCGAGGTGATGGGGCTCCAGGTCGGGATCCGCCATGTACCGCTTGGCGCGGGCCCAGAGGTGGTGCGTGTCCGGGTGCTTCATGGGGATCCGAAGTGGTCGAAACTGAGGTCCGGCTGGGGACGCAGGGAACCTCCATCATAGGCCAGCAGAGGGGATTCGCGCCTTGGCACGGCCTCGCCGACCTCCACCAGGGGGATCCCCAGGCGGTTTTCCAGTTCGGCCCTGGAAAGGCTGCTGCCGAAACAGCGGGCATAGTCCTCCGCGCCCGCGAGGGCGTCTTCGCCCAGGGCCGGGTCCGCGATGATGCTGAGGCCCGAGGCTTCCGCAAGGTTGCGCAGATCGCGGCTCAGGCCGTCGGAGAGATCCAGACAGGCATGGACCTCCGGCAGCTCCGCCAGGCGCAGGCCGAGTCCCAGCCGGGGCGCGGGCGCCAGATGGGCGGCCAGGTCCGGGTCGGGTCGGGCCGGGTCCCACCGCTTGCCTTGCTCCAGCTTCCGGAGGCCGCGCAGGCTGGCACCCGGGAGCTGGTCCACGAAGATCCGGTCCCCCGGACGGAGGCCATCCCGGCGCAGCCATCGGCGGGCGGTTCCAAATGCCGTGAGGCCAAGGCCTACCCCCTGAGGGCGTCCAACGGTATCGCCCCCCACGACCTCCACCCCGGTCTCGCGCGAGGCCTGGGCTAGGCCCTCCAGGAAGGACTGGAGCCAGGCCTCGGTCGTGCCCGGGCCGAGGGCCAGGGTGAGGGTGTAGCCGAAGGGTGCGGCCCCGGAGGCGTCCAGGTCGGAGAGGTTGACCATCAGGAGCTTGCGGGCCAGCAGGTCCGGCGGGTGCCAGTCGAGGCGGAAGTGCTGGCCGGATTCCATCAGGTCCGTGGTGACCAGCAGGCGCTGGCCCGGGGGCGGCAGGGGCAGCGCCCCGCAGTCGTCCGTCAGTGCAGCCCCGCCTGGGAGCAGGGCGCGGATCCGGGCGAGGATCCCACTCTCCTGCAACCTCATGGCCGGACCTCCGTCACATTTCCAGTCTCCCATGCCTGCCCGCTCCAAGGGACGCTTGGTTCACCCTGGGAGCGATGCTAGGTTGGAAAGGTTCGCCCGCCCCAGGGCTCCAAGGATCCGGAGGAAACAACCCATGGCCATCAGCAAAGTTTGGATCGAGGAAGGCTGCATTGTCTGCAACGCCTGCGAAGCCGAGTGCCCCGACGTGTTCCATGTGACGGACACCAGCTGCAACATCAACGGCAGCGTGCGCGAGGATGGCGTGGACAGCGAGAACCGCGACGAGCAGAGCCCCCTCTCCGGGAGCTATGGCACCGACCTCGAGGACAGCATCAAGGCCGCGGCCGCCGGCTGCCCGGTGGAAGTCATCAAGTACGAGTAGGCCTGATCCCGGCGGGCGGATCGCCGGCCGGACACGCGAAACGGGGCGCTTCGGCGCCCCGTTTCGCGTCGGCGGAGGGGGCAGCTATTCCTTCAGGCCCACATTCACTTCGAATTCCCCGAATTCCGTGTGGAAGGGGATCGCGATGCACGGGATGTCCCCGGTGCGGCTGATCTTGTGGCCGGTGCCCACGACGACCGTGGGGACGGAGATGGAGAGACTGAAGCCGTCCTGGATGAGGATGCGCCGGGCATCGCCCACCACGATGTTCCCGATCTCGCCCACGGCGTCCTCGACGCTCTGGTTCAACTCCAGGACCTCCTCCATGAGCATGTTGCTGGCGATGCGGCAGGCCAGGGCCTTGGGGAAGCTGAGGATGATCGAGCCGGAGGTATCGCCGGTGAGGCCGATGATGGCCGAGATGTCGTAGGTAGTGATGAGGTCCTCCTTCACCGCCAGCCCGGTCTTCTCCGCGGTGATGCTGGCCATCATTTCCAGGCTGCGCAGCGTGGACTCGATGAAGGGGTTGATGAAGGCAACATTCATGGGGACCTTCGCGGGCGACTTGCCAGGGATTTCGGCAGGTCCGATCGGGAACATGACTAATGGTGATTGAGCCTGGAATCCGGGATGGTCAGGATGGAAGGCTCGACCGGAGGTTCCCATGCTCGAACGCCTGCAGTCTGATCTCAAGGCCGCCATGCTCGCCAAGGAGGCCGCCCGTACCCAGGTGTTGCGCATGGCCCTGGCCGCCTACAAGAACGAGGCCGTGGCCAAGGGGCTCGGCCCCCAGGGCGCCCTCTCGGACGCCGATGCGCTGGCCGTCGTCAAGCGGCTGGTGAAGTCCCGGGAGGACAGCGTCGCCCAGTTCCTGAAGGTGGGACAGGCCGAGCGGGCCCGGCAGGAGGAAGCCGAGATCGCCATCCTGAAGACCTACCTGCCCGCCATGCTCGAGGGCCCCGCCCTCGAAGCCGCCGTGAAGGCGGCCATCGCCCAGACCGGCGCCGGGTCGAAGAAGGACATGGGCGCGGTCATGAAGGCCCTCCAGGCGGCCCATGGCGGTGCCTTCGACGGGAAGGCCGCCAGCGCCCTGGTCCAAGCATGGCTGCCGTGAGGCGGAAGGGGCCCGGCCTGCGCTAAGCTCGAAGGTTCGAGGCCCCCATGAAGCAATCCAGGCTCCTGATCCAGACCCTC
Organism: Holophagaceae bacterium; assembly: GCA_027451045.1. Taxonomy (GTDB): domain Bacteria; phylum Acidobacteriota; class Holophagae; order Holophagales; family Holophagaceae; genus Geothrix. The sequence continues at coordinate 4,887 of DAIDKC010000334.1, forward strand.
CGCGAGACGCCCCGCGACGCCGACGTGGTGAGCCAGCAGCTCATGATACGGGCGGGCATGATCCAGAAGGCCGCCGCCGGCATCTACAGCTATCTGCCGCTGGCCTACCGGAGCATCCGCAAGTTCGAGGAGATCGTCCGCGAGGAACTGGCACGGGACGGCTGCCAGGAGCTGCTCATGCCCTCCGTCCTGCCCGCCGAGCTGTGGCAGGAGAGCGGGCGCTGGACCTTCTACGGCGACGAGCTGCTGCGGTTCTGCGATCGCAAGGCCAAGGCGGAGATCGCCGAGCGGCGGGGCCGGGGCGAGACGCCCGACGAGCGGTCGTTCTACAACTTCTGCCTGGGGCCCACGCACGAGGAGGTCATCACCGACATCGTGCGGAAGAACGTGCGCAGCTACAAGCAGTTGCCCATGAACCTCTTCCAGATCCAGACCAAGTTCCGCGACGAGCGGCGGCCCCGCTTCGGCCTCATGCGGGGCCGCGAGTTCACCATGAAGGATGGCTACTCCTTCCACGTGGACGACCCGGACGCCGACCGCGAGTACTGGGCCATGTTCAACGCCTACAAGCGGATCTTCGGCCGCCTGGGCGTGAAGTTCCGGCCCGTGGAAGCCGACAGCGGGGCCATCGGCGGCAGCTTCACCCATGAGTTCCACGTGCTGGCCGGCAGCGGCGAGGACGCCATCCTCAGCTGTGATGCGTGCGAGTACACCTCCAACATCGAGAAGACCGAGGCCCCGGCGCTGCCCTTCGCCTACGCCCAGGAGGCCGTCCTGCCCCTGAAGCCGTCCCACTTCGCCACCCCCGGCGTCATCGCCATGGAGGACCAGGCCCGGGCCTTCAAGGATGCCGAGCACGACGGCCTGCCGCCGGACCATGCCTCGAAGTTCTACCTCCTCGATGTGACCTCACGCATTCAGGATGAAGTAGTGGGTGAATCCACCCAGCGGATCGGTCTCGTCATCAGGGCCGACCATGAGCCCAATTTCGTGAAGCTGAGGAACCTGCTGGGGGCCGAGGCCGTTGAATTGACTGCCATCGAGGTCGCGGAGGAGATGGCCGGCGCCAAGTCCGGCTTCATCGGACCCGTGGAGCTGAACGTTCCCATCTACGTGGACCGCAGCCTCGAAGGCGCCTTCAACCTCACCTGTGGGGCGAACCGGACGGACTATCACCACTTCGGTTTCAAGCCCGACCGAGACCTCAAGCAGTTCCAGGGCTTCCACGACCTCCGCATGGCCCAGGAGGGCGACACCTGCCCTCGCTGCGGGAAGGGCCGGTACCAGGCCTTCCGGGGCATCGAGGTGGGCCAGGTGTTCAAGCTCGGCACCAAGTATTCGAAATCGATGGGCTGCACCTTCCTGGACGACCAGGGGCGGGAGCACCCCATGGTCATGGGCTGCTACGGCATCGGCATCACCCGCACCGTGGCGGCGGCCATCGAGCAGAACTACGACGCCGACGGTATCCTCTGGCCCTGGCCCATCGCGCCCTACCAGATCCATCTGCTGAACCTCGATCCCGGGAACGCCGAGGTGGCCACTGTCGCTGATCGCGTGGAGCGCGAGCTGGAGGCTGCGGGCTTCGAGGTGCTCCACGACGACCGGGAGGGGCTGAGCCCTGGCGCGAAGTTCAAGGATGCCGACCTGCTGGGTTTCCCCCTGCGACTCATGGTGGGTAGCAAGGGTCTCAAGGATGGCGTGGTGGAGCTGCGCGACCGCCGCACCAAGGCCGTCGTGAAGTTCAAGCCCGAGGGCGCAGTGGCCGAGGTGGCCGCCGCGCGGAACCGGATTCTGGAGGCCCTGGAGGCCGCGGGAGGGCGCTAGCCGTGGGCGAGGGACGGGTCCATCTCACCACATTCATCGAAGGGGTGCTGGTCCACGGCCAGCAGACGCCCTTCGTCCTGCTGGTCCCCTCGCCCCACAGTCCGCACCGCGGCCTGCTCATGCCCGCCCAGATCCCATGGTCTCCGGGCTTCTTGCCCACGGCCCTCCTGAACGCCCAGATCGAAGCTGCCTGGGGCATCCCCTTCCGCTTCGTGGACGGCTCCACCCTGCCCGTGGTCTTCGACGAGCGCACCAGTCGCCTGCCCACGCCGTGGCTGCTGCGCCTGGAAGGACTGGAGGGCCAGCAGCGTCTCTACCTGAGCCACCTCCTGCGGACGAAAGCCCCGGAGGACCAGCTTCCCGTGCCGCCTGTGGGAGGCCAGTGGATCAGTGAGAAGGCGCTCCCATCCCTCGACCTCCTGCCGGGCATTCGCCGGCTCTGCCAGTCCGCCCTGCAGGCGGTCGTGGAGGGATAGCCGCCCCTGGGACGAGAAACGGCGCCGGAGGGCGCCGTTCCCCCGGAGAGGCGGCCTCGATCAGTGCTGCTCGAAAGCGTTGAAGAAGTAGCCCACCTCGAACTTCGCGCTCTCAGGCTTGTCGGAGCCATGGGTGGCGTTGCGTCCGATGCTGGCCCCGAAACGCTTGCGGAGCGTGCCCTCGGCGGCCTTGGCGGGGTCCGTGGCACCCATGAGTTCGCGCCAGCGGAGGATGGCGTTCTCGCCTTCCAGCACCATGAGGACCACGGGCCCCTCGGTCATGAAGGCCTCCAGCTCGGGGTAGAAGCCCTTGCCCACGTGCTCGTGGTAGAAACCCCGGCAGATGCCGGCAGAGAGGCAGGTGCGCTTGAGCCCCACGATCTTCAACCCGCCCTGCTCGATGGCGGAGATGATCTCGCCGATGTGCCCGCCCTTCACGGCGTCGGGCTTGATGATGGCAAAGGTGCGTTCGAGGGCCATGACTCCTCCATATCCAAACCTCCAGTCTGCCGGGGAGGCCAGGAGGTCGCAAGCGTCCGGCCCTGATGTGACGCGGCCGTGATGGGCAAAGGCCCAGCCCCAGGCTACAATCAGCGGTTTACGTGATCGGACGCCTCCATGCTGGATACCTTCCTGAAGAAACTCATCGGCTCCAAGAACGACCGGGAGCTGAAGCGTCTGTGGGCCAAGGTCCAGGAGATCAACGACCTCGAACCGGGGATCTCCGCCTTGACTGACGAGGAACTCAAGGCCAGGACGCCCGCCCTGAAGGAGCGGCTCGCGAGCGGTGCCACCCTGGAGGCCATCCTTCCGGAGGCTTTCGCCGTGGCCCGGGAAGCCAGCAAGCGGGTCCTCAAGATGCGCCATTTCGACGTGCAGCTCGTGGGCGGCATGGTGCTCCACGAGGGCAAGGTGGCGGAGATGCGGACGGGCGAGGGCAAGACGCTCACCGCCACGCTGCCCATGTACCTGAATGCCCTGGCGGGGAAGGGAGCGCACCTCGTGACGGTGAACGACTACCTGGCCCGGCGCGACGCCGAGTGGATGGGGCGCCTCTACACCTGGCTCGGGCTTACCGTCGGCGTGATCCAGCATGGCCTGGACGACCAGCAGCGGCGGGACGCCTACGGCTGCGACATCACCTACGCCACCAACAACGAGCTGGGTTTCGACTACCTGCGCGACAACATGAAGTGGGAGCTCGAGGACTTCACCCAGCGTGGATTCCACTACGCCATCGTGGACGAGGTGGACAGCATCCTCATTGACGAGGCCCGCACGCCGCTCATCATTGCGGGCAGCAGCGAGGAGGACACATCCAAGTACTTCCGGATTGATGCCATCATCCCCAAGCTGGAGATCGAGAAGGACTTCAAGGTTGACGAGAAGGACCGGCAGGTGACCCTCACGGACGAGGGCATCCGGCACGCCGAGCGCCTCCTGGCCGTCCCGAACCTCTACGACCCCAGCGCCATCGAGACGCTGCATGGACTGAACCAGGCCCTGCTGGCCCACAACCTCTACAAGCGGGACGTGGACTACATGGTCAAGCCCAAGGAGGACGGCAAGGGGCTCGAGGTGGTGATCGTGGATGAATTCACCGGCCGCCTCATGCCTGGCCGCCGATGGTCCAACGGACTCCACCAGGCCATCGAGGCGAAGGAGGGCGTGGAGGTCAACGCCGAGAACCAGACCCTCGCCACGGTCACCTTCCAGAATTTCTTCCGCATGTACGAGAAGCTCGCGGGCATGACGGGCACGGCGGAGACGGAGGCCACGGAGCTCCATTCCATCTACAAGCTGGATGTCATCATCGTGCCGACGAACATGCCCATGATCCGGCAGGACTTCGCGGACATCGTGTACGCCACGCGCGCCGGGAAGAAGAAGGCCATCGTCGAGGAGATCCGGGACCTCCACACCAAGGGCCAACCGATCCTGGTGGGCACCGCCAGTATCGAGAGCAGCGAAGACCTTTCCGCCGAACTCAAGAAGGCCCGCATCCCCCATGTGGTTCTGAATGCCAAGCACCATGAGAAGGAGGCGGAGATCGTCACCCAGGCAGGCCGAAAAGGCGCCGTGACCATCGCTACGAACATGGCTGGACGCGGCACGGACATCATCCTGGGCGGCAACCCCGAGGGACTGGCCAAGATGGAGGCCAAGAAACGCAAGATCAAGCTCTACGACGAGGACGGCAAGGAGACCCCGGCATTCTCGGCGCTTGTGGAGTCCATGGCCAAGCAGACCGCCGTGGAGCACGAGGAAGTCGTGCAGCTCGGCGGCCTGCACATCCTGGGCACCGAGAGGCACGAGAGCCGCCGCATTGACAACCAGTTGCGAGGTCGCGCTGGCCGCCAGGGCGATCCGGGTTCCAGCCGGTTCTACCTCTCGCTGGAAGACGACCTCATGCGCATCTTCGGGGGCGACCGGATCAAGAACCTGATGGGCGCCATGGGGATGAACGACGATGAGCCCATCGAGGCGGGCATGGTCACGCGGGCCATCGAGCGCAGCCAGAAGCGGGTGGAGACCCAGAACTTCGAGATCCGCAAGCACCTGCTCGAGTACGACGATGTCATGAACAAGCAGCGCATCTTCTTCTACGGGCTGCGCACGGAGATCCTCAAAGGCAACACCCGGGACTACGTGCTGCGCATCGCCGGGGAGATCGCAGAGGGCATCGCCAACGACTTCCTGCCGGACAAGGGCGAGCGGGACCTCCCTGCCTTCCGGGAGCGGGTGGAGCAGCTCTTCGCCATCTCGGGGGAGCAGGTGGATGCCATCGGGCAGATGCCCCAGGCGGAGGCTATGGAGGCGCTGCCGAATCTCGTCCAGGCCCTCTACGCCGACAAGGACTCCCGCCTGGGCGGCGACGGGATGCGCGGCTACGAGCGCTGGTCCATCCTGCAGATCATTGACGCCGCCTGGAAGCGCCACCTCCTGGTCATGGACCACTTGAAGGAAGCCATCGGATTCCGCGGCTACGGCCAGCAGGATCCGCTCGTCGAGTACAAGCGGGAATCCTACGAATACTTCGAGCAGATGCGTTTCGGCTACGAGGACGAGATCATCTCCTACCTGTTCCGGGTGGAGCCGCAGCCTGCCTACGTCCCCGACGAGGACTTCTTCCACGGGCCGGCCGAGGTCTTCGAGCTGGGGCCGGACGAGCAGGGGAATCCCCCCGAAGGCATCCAGCGCGTGATGCGTTTCACGGCAGGGGGCCTGGAGGACTAGGGCCTTTCCTCAGCCTGGATACGGGGTTTTTCCGCTGACGTCCCTGCCTGGCTCCTGGTAGGTTCGAATCCCATGGAACTCATCATCGTGACGGGCCTCTCGGGAGCCGGCCGGCATTCGGTCCTGGGGGCGCTGGAGGACAGCGGCTGCACGGCCCTGGACAACGTGCCCGCACGCCTGCTGGAGCCCCTCATCGAGCTGGAGGCGAAGCTCCGGCCCGGGCGGGAGCGCATGGCCGTAGGGATGGACAGCCGCCAGGAGGATTTCGTCAGGGACTTTGCGCCTCTCCTGGAACGCCTCCAGGAGGGGAGCATCCCGGTCCAGGTGGTCTTCGTCGAGGCCGAGGACAGCGTCCTGCTGCGACGCTACTCCGAGACGCGGCGACCCCACCATCTGGCCCTGCTGGGATCTGCCGAGGAGGGGATCCGAAGGGAGCGGGAGCTGCTGGCGCCCATCCGGGCCCATGCCACCATCATCCTTGATACCAGCCAGTTGAGCCTTGCCGAGCTGCGCCAGCGGCTGACCTCGCTTCTGCCGAGCCTCCCGGCCCGGGATACCGCGATGCGTCTCCTCAGCTTCGGGTTCAAGCGGGGGGTGCCCCCCGATGCTGACGTGGTGCTGGATGCCCGCTTCCTACCCAACCCGTTCTACGTGGAGGCGCTGAAACCGCTGACCGGCAAGGACGCGGCCGTGAAGGCATATCTGCTGGAGTCCGCCGAATTCCGGGAGTTCCTGGAACGGACCGAAGCCTGGGTGCGCTGGTCCCTTCCCCTGGTGCGCCAGGAGGGCCGGGCCTACCACACCCTGGCCATCGGCTGCACCGGCGGGCAGCACCGCTCCGTGGCGCTGGTGGAGCTGCTGGCCCAGCGCCTGAAGCCGGATGTGGCGACCCTGGTGGTGCGCCACCGGGACCTGGAACGCTGACCGGGCCCCGGCCTCACCCCTCCCGGAAGACCACCTTGCGTTTCGCCAGCTCGGCCCGGACGAAGGCCCAGCCGCCCGGCTCGCGCCCGATCACCTCGGGGGGGCAGACGCCTTTCCGGGAGAAGCCGCCGGAGGCCACGAGCCGGACGACTGCGGTGGCGGTGTAGCCGGTGCTCCGGGCCATGGAGGTGGTCCGAGTCGTGGGATCGTAGCGGTCGAGCAGGTCCAGTACCGTCCTCACGGGGCGCCCGCTCTGCTCCCCCTCCAGGGTCACGCGCATGACTGTGAAATCCTCGTCTCCCTCCTTCATGGCCCACTGGGGGAAGAGCAGGGCCGCTGTGAGCTCCAGGGGGGAGACCTCCCCGTTCCCCACCCGGATGGGGTCCTTGCGGAAGAAGCCGCTCTCCCGCAGCATCCGCATCTTCTCGATGTGCCCCGGGTAGCGGAGGGTCTTCTCCTGCATGTCGGGGATGTCGGGGAAGGACCGGATGAGGCTGCGGAGGCCGTCCGTGTTGAAGGCCTCCAGGGTGCCGATCCCCGGGAAGTCCATGAGCTCGGCTTCCGAGAGGGCGGGCATGGTCACCGTCCGGCCTTCCTTCACGTAGCGGGCCGGGCGGGTGTACTCCTCGATGACGTCTGCGGGACTGAAGCCGGCCTGGTACTCGTAGGGCCAGGTGCGGACCACGGGCAGGCCTCCCACCAGGCACTCGAAGCGCGTGACCCGGTCCCATCGCCGGGAGGCGTCGCCCAGGATGAGGTTGCCGCAGCCCGGCGCGATGCCGCAGTCCACGACGGCCGTGAGACCGCGCGCCTGGGCCAGCGCATCGAGCTCGAAGCAGTCCTCGTCGAAGAAGGAGATTTCCACCAGCGTCTTCCCTGCCTCCAGCGCGGCCTTGGCCGTGGCGAAGCCCATGAATCCGGGGACGGCACCGAGCACCAGATCGGCGTCGGAGACAGCGGCCTGGACCCCTCCCGGGGTGGCGAGGTCGGCCTTCCGGGTGGCGAGTCCAGCAGCGGCCATGCGGCCCAGGGCCTCCTCCGAACGGTCCGCGACCGTGACCCTGAAGTCAGGCGCAAGATCCTGCGCCATGGCACTGCCGACACGGCCGGCTCCCAGAACGACGACGTGCATCATGGGCGACTCCTCTTCACGCGGGCATGGCCCTGGGGCGCAGGGCGAGGTAGACGGGCCAGCCGGCCGCGACCAGGGCGAGACCGGGCCACGAATAGCTGGGGCGGTAGACGAAAAGGGCGCCCACGATGGCCAGGGCCCCCAGGAGGTAGAGGGCGGGGACGAAGGGATACCCCCAGACACGGACGGGGCGGGGCAGGTCCGGCCGGCGCCAGCGCAGGAGGAAAACTCCGCCGACGGCGAGGATGTAGAAGAGGATCGCCGAGACCATCACGAAATCCAGCAGCTGGCCGTAGGTGCCGGTGAGGGTCAGCAGGCAGGTCCAGAGGGCCTGGATCCCTAGACCGAGCCCCGGGACGCCATGGACGTTCAGGCGCGCCGCGCCGGGCAGGAAAAGCCCGTCTTCCGCCATGCGCTGGTACACGCGAGCCCCGGAGAAGATCAGGCCGTTGAGGCATCCGAACATGGAGACGAGGATCGCCCCTGCCATGACGAGGCCGCCCCCGGGGCCCAGGATGGCCTGGAGGGCCGCGCTCCCCACCCGGTCCTGGGGGGCGTTCGCGATGCCTGTGGGGCCCAGCAGGCGCAGGTAGGCGCCGTTGGCCAGGATGTACAGGCCGCAGACCAGGGTGGTGCCGATGAGCAGGGAGAGGGGGATCGTGCGCTCCGGCCGCTTCACCTCCCCCGCGATGAACGTCACGGAGTTCCAGGCATCCGCGGAGAACATGCTGCCGGTCTGGACGACGAGCAGGGCCGTGAGGAAGGGAAGCGCGGGGGCGTGGCTGGGCGGGACATAGGCCCCCGGCCAGGGCGGCGTCACAGGGAGCAGCCAGAGCCCGAGGATGACCAGGGCCGCCAGTCCGCCGATCTTGGCCACGGTGAATAGGTCCTGGATCCGGGCCCCCAGCTTCACGCCCCGGAGGTTCACGGCGCTGAGGAGGGTCACGACCGCGATGGCGGAGAGCCGGGCCGGGGTCAGGCCCAGGTGGTAGGGGCCCACGGCGATGGCACGGGTGAGGTGCACCACGGGCAGGTCCAGGTGGGGGCCGATCCACACGCCATCGTTGATGGCCGGGAAGAAGCTGCCGAGGTATTTGCCGAAGCCGACGGCCACGGCGGCGATCGTGCCGCACTCGATGACCACGAAGAACGTCCAGCCGTAGAGGAAACCGGTGCCGGGTCCGTAGATCTCCCGGAGGTAGGTGTACTGTCCGCCCGCCTGGGGGAAGAGCCCGGCCAGCTCCCCGTAGCTGAGGGCCGCGAAGAGGGTCATCAGCGCCGTGAGGCCCCAGGCCAGCAGGAGGAACCCCCCGGTGCGTCCCGTGCGCACCATGTCCGCCGCGACGATGAACACGCCGGAGCCGATCATGGAGCCGGCGATGAGCATGGTGCTGGAGAAGAGGCCCAGGTGGCGGCGGTAGCCTGTATTCATGGTTCCTCGGGTGGATGGAACCACGCTAACACGGCATGCTGGAGTCATGGCTCGCTCGTCCGTCTCCCTGCGGTTCCTGGTGGCTACGGCCATCCTGGCCCTGGTCCCGCTGGTGGGCGGGTGGTGGGCCTGGGAAGGGCAGGGGCCCCTCCAGCAGCCCGCCACGGTCCTGGTCCTGAAGGGCATGAGCATCAACCAGCTGGCCGAGCAGATGGAGCGGCAGGGCGTCATCCGCTCCGCCGCCCTGTTCGAGCTCTGGGCCAGGGCGCGGGAGCTGAGGCTGATCCGGGGCGAGTACACCATCGCTCCGCGGGCCAGCCTGGCCGACGTGGCCGGCAAGCTCCGGCGCGGCGAGATCCACTACACCTCGGTGGTGGTGCCGGACGGCATCACGGGCTGGAGCCTGGAGCGGCGCCTCCAGGGATTCATGCCCGCCGGTGTTTTCTGGAAGCTGTGGCACAGCCCGAACCTCGCCCGGGCGGCGGGGTTCCCGGACGCCCCCGATCTTGAGGGTCTGGTGGCACCGGCCACTTATCGTCTCAACCACGCGATGGAGCCGGAGGAGATCATGCTCCTCCTCGTGGATGCGTTTCGCCGGGAAGTCCGTCCCCATCTGGATGGCGGCGTCCTGCCGCCCTACCAGACCCTCATCCTGGCCAGCCTCGTGGAGAAGGAAACCCACCTCCCCGATGAACTCCCGCGGGTGGCCGGGGTGTATCTCAAGCGCCTCCGGATGGGCATGAGGCTCCAGTGCGATCCGACGAGCCTCTACGCGCGATGGGAAGCGGGGGATCTCCGCTTCACGCCGCCCACGCCTGATGACATCCACCGCCCCAGCCCCTTCAACACCTACACGATGGCCGGCCTTCCCCCTACGCCCATCGCCATCCCGAGTGCCGCCTCCATTGCGGCCGCAAGGGAGCCCCAGGTCGGGAAGGATCTGTACTTCGTCGCCACGGGCCTGGGGGGCCACGTCTTCGCGCGGACCCTCAGTCAGCACAACCGGAACGTGGAAGCCTACCGGCGGGAGCTTGCGAAGCAGCGGCGCCTCCTCCATGGCTAGGCTCAGGCTCGACCTCTTGCTGGTGCAGCGCGGGCTCTGCGACAGCCGGGCCCAGGCCCAGGCGCGGATCCTGGCCGGGGACGCCCTGGTGGAGGGTCATCCCGTGACCAAGGCGGGGACCGCCGTGGACGAGGGAGCCGAGCTCCGCCTCCGGGGCGATGCGCCCCCCTACGTCAGCCGGGGGGGCATCAAGCTGGCCGCCGCCCTGGATCGCTGGGACATCCGGCCCGAGGGGCTCGTCTGCCTCGACGCCGGTGCCAGCACCGGCGGGTTCACGGACTGCCTCCTCCAGCGGGGCGCCTCCCGGGTCTATGCCGTGGACGTGGGCACCAACCAGCTCCACTGGAAGCTCCGCTCGGATCCGAGGGTGGTGTCCATGGAGCAGGTGAACCTCCGTGCCTGGGATCCCGGGCTGATTCCCGGGCGGTGCGACCTGCTGGTGGCGGACTTGAGCTTCATCTCCCTGAGGTTGGCCATCCCTCCGGTGCTGCCCAGCCTGGCAGCGGGGGCCCAGGCGGTGCTGCTGGTCAAGCCCCAGTTCGAGGCGGGGCGCGCGGAGGTGGGGGCCGGGGGCATCGTCAGGGACCCGGCCGTTCACCGCCGCGTGGTCGAATCGGTGTGGGACTTCTTCGCGGGCACCCGCCTGAAGCCCCGGGCCCTGGCCGAGAGCCCCATCAAGGGCGGGGAGGGCAACACCGAGTTCCTGATGCACCTGGCCCTGGATGGGGAGACCGGCGACCTCCGCCGTGAACTGGCGGACCTGATGCCCCCACGCTGAGCGGGTTCAGAGGGCCGGATCCAGCCAGGGGAGGACGGCGCTGGGCTCTCCGGGCACCTCCCCCACGCGCACGGCCACCACGGTGAGCCATCCGGCCGGCCGGTGGAGGGCGTGGAGGTCCAGCACCACCGTGCCTCCTGGATCCGGGAGGTCCGGGCGCCGGCGGTCGAGCACCACCTGCCCGCGGCTGAACACCTCCTCCGGGGTGGGCCGCGCGAGGCCCAGGGGAAGATAGATCACCCGGAGCTGGTCCACGCCCACCAGGACGCTGCCCTGGATGTCCCGGGTCGGAAGGGTCACCGTGACGGTGCGCATGCCCGTCATGCGCACCTCGGGAGCCCGGGCCGGTGCCCTGGGGCGGGGGATGGGATCCCCCTTCCGCCCGCAGTGGACTGCCAGGATGCCGAGGGTGAACACGAACAGGGGCTTTGCTAGTCTTGGAAGTCGCATCGTGCCCCCATCATGCCCGATCCCGCCGAGGATGCCGCCATGCCCGTGACCAAAGTGCTGATTGCCAATCGAGGGGAAATCGCGTGCCGGGTGATCCGGACCTGTCGCGAGATGCGAGGTCCCCTCCGCGAGTCCGCGCAGCGGGGCGCGGGAGCGGAGCGATCGGGGACCGGCATCTCGCCCGACGCGTGACCCGAACTCAGGCCGAGCAATCTTGGACGAAGGATGACGACATGGCTGTGACCAAAGTACTGATTGCGAACCGAGGCGAGATCGCGTGCCGGGTGATCCGGACCTGTCGCGAGATGGGGATCAGGACCGTGGCGGTGTTTTCCGACGCCGACCGCTCGGCCCTCCACGTGCGCATGGCGGACGAGGCGTACGCCATCGGCCCGGCGCCGGCCCGGGAGAGCTACCTGGTGGTGGACAAGCTCCTGGAGGTCTGCCGGAAGAGCGGCGCCGACGCCGTGCATCCCGGCTACGGGTTCCTCTCCGAGAACGCCGAGGCCGCCAAGGCCTTCGAGGCGGCCGGGGTCACCTTCATCGGCCCGCCGCCCGAGGCGATCGTCAGCATGGGTTCCAAGACGGCCGCCCGGGAGGTGGCCATCGCTGCCGGCTGCCCCGTGGTGCCGGGTGTCCAGGAGACCATGAGCGATGAGGATCTGCTCGCAGCCTCCACGAAGATCGGCTTTCCCGTGATGCTCAAGGCGGCCATGGGCGGCGGCGGCAAGGGGATGCGCCTGGTGACCCGGCCCGAGGACTTCGCCTCCTCCCTGGCCCGGGCCCGGGGCGAGGCCCTGTCCTCCTTTGGCGATGACAGCGTGTACGTGGAGAAGGCCATCGTCCAGCCTCGCCACATCGAGATCCAGATCTTCTCCGATGCCCACGGCAACCACGTGTACCTGCACGAGCGGGAGTGCTCCGTGCAGCGGCGGCATCAGAAGGTCATCGAGGAGGCGCCCAGTCCCCATGTCACCCCCGAGATGCGGAAGGCCATGGGCGAGGCCGCCCTCAAGGTGGCGCGGGCCGTGAACTACCGCGGTGCCGGTACCATCGAGTTCCTGGCTGACGCCAACCGCAACTTCTACTTCCTGGAGATGAACACCCGCCTCCAGGTGGAGCATCCGGTCACTGAATGGATCACGGGACTCGACCTCGTGAAGTGGCAGATCATGGTGGCGCGCGGGGAGAAGCTGCCCCTCACCCAGGAGGAGATCCCCCTGCACGGGTGGGCCATCGAGTGCCGCGTCTATGCCGAGGACCCCGACAAGAACTTCATGCCGAGCCCCGGGCGGATCACCTACCTGAAGGCACCGAGCGGACGGAACGTGCGGGATGACAGCGGCGTGTACGAGGGCGCGGAGGTGCCCATGTTCTACGACCCCATGATCAGCAAGCTGAGCACCTGGGGGCCGACGCGCCTGGAGGCCATCGACCGCATGCGGGCCGCCCTGGGCGAGTACCGCATCGGCGGCATCCGCCACAACATCGCCTTCCACGAAGTGCTCATGGAGCATGAGCCCTTCCGCAAGGGCGAGCTCCACACGGGCATGCTGGATAAGCCCTTCTGGAAGCGGAAGGGGCCGGGCCCGGATCTCCGCTTCGCCGTGGCCGCGGCGCTCTGCCATGAACTCGAGTCCGAGGAGCGTCGGGCTGCCCAGCCATGCGGAGGGGGCGAAGGACGTCCCGACGCCTGGAAGTACTGGGGCCGGTTCAACCGCCTGTAGCCACCCATACCCTGCCCATGAACGAGGATCCCCATGAAGCGAACCCTGACCGTCGGCAAGGAGCAGTACGAAGTGGAGTTCACCAGCCAGGATGGCGCCATGTCCCTGGTGTGGGAGGGCCAGTCCCATGCCCTTGACATCCGCGAGGTCGAGCCGGGCTGCTATTCCATCCTCATGGAGGGCCGCTCCATGGAGGTGCTGCTGGATCCCGTCAAGTCCGCGGATCCCGACAGCCACGGCTACCGCGCGCTGATGGCCAGCGGGAGCTACGAGTTCGCCCTCGCCGATCCCCGGCGCGCCCTCCTGGCGGGAGGGAGCGCCGGCGCCGCCGGAGGGGGCACCCTCACGGCGCCCATGCCCGGCAAGGTGGTCAAGGTGCTTGTCGCCCAGGGGGACTCTGTCCAGGAAGGCCAGACCCTCCTCATCCTCGAAGCCATGAAGATGCAGAACGAGTACAAGAGCCCTGCCGCGGGGAGGGTGGCCCGGCTGCACGTCCAGGAGGGGAGCACGGTGGAGACGGCTTCGCCGATGGTGGAGCTCGCGGCCCAGGAGGCGAGCTAGCTGTCGGGCGGTCCCGCGTATCCGCGGAGCGGATGCCGGGAAGACGCAGAACGCGTCCGAGAGCGCTGCGGCGGGGAGGGTGGCCAGGCTGCAGTCGCAGGAGAGGGAGCACGGTGGAGACGGCGGGGGCAGTCCGCTATTCCGCATGGGACCTCAAGGTTGTTGTTGCATTCCGCGAAACAGGTGCTACCTTCCCGCCGGAATCCATGGCGTCCATGGGATCCCCAGAGGAGGGCCTATGAAACGAATCTTCCTGATGCTGCTGGCGGGGTCCACGGCGCTCCTCCAGGCCCAGGCGGACCGGGGCTGGGTGTCGGTCCAGGCCGGGGCGACCACCTTCGAAAGCGGCACCCACCTCAAGGACAAGATGCACTACGGCCTGGGAGGCGGGTACTGGCTCACGGATCGCTGGGGCCTGGATCTGCGCGCCCTCCGGAACGACTTGCAGGCGGATGTCCCGGGAGCCCCCTCGGGGAAGGAGGCCCACCTCCTCCTGTCCGGCCTCTTCAACTTCCGGCCGGGCGCGGAGAACTGGTATCCCTACCTCGCGGCCGGAGTGGGCGGAACCGTCATCGGCAGCGAGTATTCGCCCAGCGGGAACCGCACCACCCGCTTCAACTTCCACGGCGGCCTCGGCGTGATGGGCTGGCTGAGCGACCACGTCATGCTCGACCTGGATGCCAAGGCGGTGCGCGTGGAACTGCCGTCGGCCCGTACCGAGTACCTGACGACCCTGGGACTGGGCTACACCTGGGGTGGGGGCTCCCGGGTCGCGCCTGCTCCGGCGCCCCCGCCCGAGCCGCCGCCTGCTCCCGAGCCGCCGAAGCCGGTGGCACCGCCGCCTCCCCCGCCACCGCC
>DAIDKC010000335.1 GCA_027451045.1 Holophagaceae bacterium
ATGGCGACGGCTTCTCCATCGGCGGCGGCCATATCGCCCACCTGATCCGCCGCAACATTGACATCACCTACATCGTGATGGACAACCAGATCTACGGCCTCACCAAGGGGCAGCTCTCCCCCACTTCCCAGAAGGGACGCATCACCGTCACCTCCCAGCACGGCAGCCTGGAGGAGCCGGTGAATCCGCTGCTCTACACCCTGGCCTACGGCGCAGGCTTCGTGGCCCAGGCCTCGCCCACCGACATCGCGGGCATGGCGGCCATCATCGAGGAGGCCATCCGCTATCCCGGCTTCGCCTTCGTGAACGTCCAATCGCCCTGCGTGACCTATGGCGAGGAGGCCCAGCAGATCAAGGGCCTCAAGGCCATCAGCGAGAACCTGTCGGCCATCGGTCACGACCCCTCGAACCGGCTGGCCGCCATGGACCTGGCCCAGCACTATGGCGAGAAGCTGCATCTCGGCGTGTTCTACCGGAACCCTGAGCCGCCGCCGACCTACGATGCCATGGTGCGTGAGCGGCAGGCCACCCTCTCCCAGGGGGCGCCGTCGAAGGACCGCATCCTCGATCTCTTCATCAAGAAGTGAGGTGCTCATGGCGACGCGAGGCATTGATTTCAAGGCTCTCACCCTGAAGGATGCCCTGGATCTGGCCGTGCTCATCGAGCAGGAGGCCAGGGAACGCTACGAGGATTTCGCGGCCCAGATGGACCAGCACCGCACGCCGCAGGCGGCCGGGTTCTTCCGCTCCATGGCGGAGAACGAGGCCAAGCACGGAGCGGTGCTGGCCGCGCGCCGGGCGCAGCTCTTCGGGGACGCGCCCAGCGCGGTCACGTCGGCCATGCTCTTCGACGTGGAGGCACCCGCCTACGAAGAGGCCCGGGCATTCATGAGCCCGCGGCAGGCCATGGCGGCCGCTCTGGCCTCCGAGGTGAAGGCGCACGCCTTCTTCGCGGACGCTCTGCCCGTCCTCCAGGACGCGGGCGTGAAGCGTCTCTTCGAGGAGCTGAGGGACGAGGAGGTGGAGCATCAGGCCCTGGTGAAGGCGGCCCTGGCCAAGTTGCCCCCGGATTCGGGCCTCTCCGATGAGGACTTCGTGGACGAGCCGACGGCCCAGTAGGCCGCATTGCAGGAGTCGCCCGTCATGAGCGAATTCGACCGGAAGGCCGCCACCTGGGACCAGGACGCCGCCAAGGTGGCCCGTGCCGAGCGCGTGGCGGAGGCCATCCGCGAGATGGTGGAGGACCTCGGGAACCGCAGCGTGCTCGAGGTGGGATGCGGCACGGGCCTCCTGGGCTTTGCGCTCCGTCCCCACGCGGCGCGCATCACCCTGGCGGACACCTCCCCGGGCATGCTGGAGGTGCTGCGCGGGAAGATCGCCGACTCGGGCTTCCGGGGTGTGGAGGTTCTCCAGCACGACTTCACCCAGGGGCCTCTGCCGGAGGCCCGCTACGGCCTGGTCTGCAGCCTCATGGTCCTCCACCACATCCCGGACACCGCCGGGGCCTTGCGCCGGTTCCACGACATCCTGGAACCCGGCGGCAGGCTTTGCATGGCGGATCTGGACCCGGAGGACGGCTCCTTCCATGGCCCCGGCGTGGACGTGCACCACGGCTTCGAGCGCGACGCGCTGCGCAGCCTCCTCCAGCAGGCGGGTTTCCAGGACATCCGGTACCGGACGCCCTTCGTGATCGCCCGCGAGACCGACCAGGGGCCCCGGCAGTACCCGGTCTTCCTGGCGGCGGCGCGCCGGCCGGAGTGACCCTTCCGCGGCCCCGCCCGGTCCCCGGGCAGGGCCGCTTCCGGCCTTCCTTCTACAGCGCTTCCAGGATCGCCTTGAGCAGGATCCAGAAGTTCGCGACCGAGGGGATGCTCACGTTCTCGTCGGGCGTGTGGACGTCCCACATGTTGGGCCCGATGGAGACCATCTCCATCTCGGGGTACTTCTCGCCGATGAGGCCGCACTCCAGGCCGGCGTGGATGGCCTTGATGGCCATGGGCTTCCCGAAGGTCTTCTCATGGGCGCGGTTCACCAGCTGCACCAGGGAGGCCTTGGGCTCGGGCTTCCAGCCGGGGTAGCCGTCACCCCGGGTGGTCTCGAAGCCGGCGAGCCGGGAGAGCGCCTGCACCCGGTCCGCCACCACGTACTTGGAGGTCTCCACCGAGGAACGGTGGCTGAGGCACACTTCCACCTCGGCGCCACGGGTCGCGATCATGGCCAGGTTGGTGGAGGTCTGGACGAGGTCGGGGATGTCCGGGCTCATGGCCACCACGCCGTGCACCATGCCGAAGAGGTAGTCCACCACCGCCGCGACGTCCTCGGCGGCGAAGGCGCGCTCCGGCGCCACGGAGGCGGGCTCGATCTGGAGCTGGAGGCCGGGATCGAAGGCGCCCAGTTCGTCCTGGGCGATCTTCTGCTCCCGGGTCAGGGCGGCCTTGACGGCGTCCAGCCGCTCCGGGGCCATGAAGACCGTGGCCGAGGCCTCGCGGGGGATGGCATTGCGCTTGTTGCCCCCGTGGAACTCGCCCACCTGGAGGCCGAACTCGGGCACGAGGCGGAAGAGCAGCTGGCCGAGGATGCGCAGGGCGTTGCCGCGGCCCTGGTGGATCTCCACGCCGGAGTGGCCGCCCTTGAGCCCCAGGACCTTGATGCGGTAGGGGCGGGAGCCCGCGGCCACGGGCACCTGCTTCATCTTCCGGGTCGCCACGGTGTCCATGCCGCCGGCGCAGCCGATGGTGAGGTCGCCTTCCTCCTCGCTGTCGAGGTTGAGGAGGTACTGGGCTTTCAGGACGCCGGGCTGGAGGTTGCCCGCGCCGGTGAGTCCCGTCTCCTCGTCAATGGTGATGAGCACTTCCAGGGGGCCGTGGGCGATGTCCCTGGAGGCCAGGACGGCCAGGGCGGAGGCCACGCCGATGCCGTTGTCGGCGCCGAGGGTCGTGCCCCTGGCGCGCAGGAGATCGCCGTCGCGCCAGACCTGGATGGGGTCCTTCGTGAAGTCGTGCTTCGTGGCCTCGTTCTTCTCGCAGACCATGTCCACGTGGGCCTGCATGGCGGTGAGGGGGGCCTTCTCCCGCCCGGGGGCTGCGGGCTTGCGGATGATCACGTTGCCGATGGCATCCTGCGAGGCCTCCAGGCCCAGGGCCTTGGCCTGGTCGAGCACCCACTTCGCGGCGGCCTGCTCGTTCTTGGATCCGCGGGGGATCTTCGAGAGCTCCAGGAAGTAGGACCAGAGGGTCTTGGGTTCGAGGGATTCGAGCAGGGCGTCCACAGGGCCTCCTAGTGCGTCCCTCCCGCGGAGACACGCTGCTCCACTCTATAACGGCCCCCCGGATCAGTCCCTCCCCCGTGACGGGGGTCACGCGCCGCCGGCCCTACCGCACGAGGAACTCCTTCCACACGAACAGAACCACCTCGACGAGGATGAGCACGATGATGATCCACTCCAGGCGCTGGTCCTTGCGGTGGGCCAGGACGTCCAGGACGGTGCTCCCGGCGTCCTGGAGGTAGGCCACCTTCTGGTTCACGGCGGTCAGCCGCTCCTCCAGGTCGAACTGGTCGTAGAGGGCGCTGTCGAGGTGGGCCAGGGCCTCGCTCTCCCAGGTCTCTGGCGGATCGTCGAAGAGGGTGAGGGTGTCCAGCACGGCGGAACGCACGGACATGGCGAAACCCACAGTGCGGAGCAGTTCCCGCTGTCCCGGCACCAGGCGGCCTTCGGATCGCAGGGCCTCCACCACCGGCTGGAAGCGGTCCAGGGCGCGGCTGACATCGGCCTCCACCGAGTCGAGCGCCACGCTCTGGGCCAGGGCCAGGGACACGATCTTCAGCTTGTCGAGGGTCAACTCCCGCAGCCAGACCTCGGAGAAGGTCACGCGGTCCGCCTCGGCGCCGAGATGCACCCGGAGGTCGTCCCGGGCGGCCTCCACCCGGGTCCCGAGGCCGGGCATGCCTGCGAGGTCGGCCAGCACCATGTCCACCACGGCCGGTGAGGCGTTCCAGAACACCACCGCCCCGAACCGCGCCAGGTACACCCAGGTCCCGGCCTCCGGCTCCAGCACCAGAGGGTTGGTGGAGAGGATCCGGTGGTGGGGGTACCTCGCGGCGAAGGCCCGGGCGTCGAACTGCCCCTGGAAGTACTCGGCGCGGAGCAGCAGGGTCGAAGACCCTGCTGCCAGGGCCAGGGCGGGATTGCGGGGCAGCAGGGGGGCGTCCATGCCCCAATGTAGGGCGGGCCCCGGGTGTCCGCCCGCTCAGCGGTCCGGCGACGGGATGATGCCCAGCTGAGTGTAGATGGGACGCAGCGCGCGTCGCACCTCGCCCATCCGGGAGACGAACCAGGCCGCGCCCAGGAGGCACAGTCCCCCGCCGATGGCCAGGGTGGCGGGGGCGCCGATCCGTGCCGCGGCCCAGCCCGCCAGGAGGCTCCCGAAGGGCATGGTGCCCTGGAAGGCCATGGAGAAGTAGCTCATCACCCGGCCCCGCTTGTCCTCCTCCAGGATGGTCTGGAGGATGGAGTTGCTGGCGGCCATCTGCTGCATCATCCCGAAACCGGTGACCAGGAGGAGGACCAGGGAGACGGGCATCCAGCGGGAGTACCCGAACGCGATGATCCCGGCGCCGAAGACGGCGGCCACCGTGGGGATCACGCGGAGGAGCCCGCGCACGCTCTTCCGCGAAGCCAGCCAGGCCGCGCTGCCCAGGGCGCCCAGGCCCGAGGCGGCCATGAGGAAGCCCAGGGTGTGCGCGTCCCCGCCCAGCACGCGGGTGGCGAAGATGGGCATGAGCACGGTGTAGGGCATGCCCACCAGGCTGACCAGTCCCAGCAGGAGGAGGATGTTGCGCACCGGCGCGAAGTCCGCGACGTAGCGCCAGCCTTCGCGCAGCTCCGTGATCACGCTCTCGGCGGCCCGGCGCTGCTGGGGATTCCGGACCTCCATCATCACCAGGGAGACGATCACCGCCAGATAGCTGATGGCGTCAATGAGGAAGCACCAGCCTTCGCCCCAGGCCGCGATGACCAGGCCCGCCAGGGTCGGCCCGATGAGGCGCGAGCCGTTGACCATGGAGGAGTTCAAGGCGATGGCGTTGGGCAGGTCCTCCCGCCGCTCGACCATCTGCGGAAGGAAGGCCTGGCGTGCGGGCATGTCGAAGGCATTGACGAGGCCCTGGAAGAGGCTGAGCCAGAGGATCTCCGGGACGGTGATGAGGTGGGGCAGGGCCAGGGCCGCCAGGGCGAAGGATTGGAGCATGGAGAGCACCTGGGTGACCACCAGCACCCGGTGCCGGTCCAGGCGGTCCACCCACACCCCCGCGAAGGGGCCCAGGACGAAGGCGGGGATCTGGCTCGCGAAACCGGTCAGGCCCAGCAGGAAGGCCGATCCCGTGAGGCGGTACACCAGCCAGGACATGGCGATGCGGGTCATCCAGGTGCCGATGAGGGAAAGGCTCTGGCCACCGAAGAACAGCCGGTAGTTCCGGAAGCGCAGGGCGCGCAGCGCATAGCCCCATCCGCCCGCCTCCTCCCCCTGTCCCCGCGGGTCCATGCCGTCCTCCTCCGCCATCCTCCCTTGGCCTCGGGACGCGGGCAAGGGGCGGGGCGGCTACCATGGCGGGGTGCGCCACAAGGCGCCGCGAGGGCCCATGCGTTTCTCCGACTACCTCGACGCCGAATGGAAACCCGCCCTGGGCTGCACCGAGCCGGCGGCCGTGGCCTATGCCGCGCTGCTGGCGGCAGCCCAGGGGGACGGCCCCGTGCAGGATGTGCGGCTCCGGGTGGATGTGCGCACCTACAAGAACTGCCACGCCGTGGGTATCCCCAATTCCGGTCGCAGGACCGGCCTCCTTTGGGCCCTGGCACTGGGAACGCAGCTGCGAGGGGAGGACCTCGGCCTGCGCTGCTTCGAACAGGTGACGCCGGAGGTGATCGCGGCAGCGGGCAGGCTTATCGAGACCGGGTGCCTCCGTGTGGAAGTGGATGCCGAGTGTCCGGACCTCCACATTGATTGCACCGTGGTGCGGGCCCGGGGATCCGGTCGGGCCGTGCTGGACAAGGACCATTCCCACCTGGCACTGCTGGAGGCCGACGGATGCCGGATCGGAGGGACCGCGGCCGCCTCGGAGACTTCGTCCACTTTCCTCCGGGAGGCCCTCGCCGCCATGGCCATTCCCGAGCTCATGGGCTTCGCCCGGGGGATCACCGGGGAAGACCGGGCGCGCCTGCGGGAGGGCGCGGAACGCAACCTCGCCATGGCGCTCCACGGCGTCTCGCTCATGCCCGAGGGCTTCGTACCCCCGGAAGGCCAGGACCTCCTGACCCGCATCTCGCGTCTGGTCAGTGCCGGAGTCTACGCCCGCATGTCCGGCGAGCCCCTGGGCGTGGTCTCCCTGGCCGGGTCGGGGAACAAGGGCATCACGGTCTCCGTGCCCCTGCTGCTCTGGGGCCGCGCGCATGGCTACGCCCTGTCCCGGGTAGAGGAGTCCCTGGCCTTCGCCTGCCTCATGACCTCCACCACCACCCACCGGCTCGGCACCCTGTCCTCCATCTGCGGAGCCGCAAACGCCGCAGGCATCGGCATCGCCGCGGGCCTGGTACTGCTGGAAGGCGGGGGCGCGGCCCAGGTGGACCTGGCCATCCACAACATGGTGGGCAATCTGGCGGGCATGATCTGCGACGGGGCCAAGATCGGCTGCGCCATGAAGACGATGACAGGCGCTGACGCGGCCTTCCGCTCCGCGACCCTCGCCCTCGCGGGCTTCGGCATCCCCGCCACCGACGGCATCGTGGGTGCGGACGGCGCCGCCTCCCTCGCCAACCTCGGGCGCATCGCCCAGCGGGGCATG
>DAIDKC010000336.1 GCA_027451045.1 Holophagaceae bacterium
GGTCCCGCGGACCGGGTGAGTCGAAGCTGCGGTCCGGCTCGGGGGCCGGGCGGTTCTCGAAGCTGCGATCCCGGGGGCCCGGCGAATCGTAGCGGCGGTCCGGGGCCGGCGCGGGCCGGTTCTCGAAGCCGCGGTCCCGGGGCGAGGTCCCGGTGCGGTCCTGTCCTGGTGCAGGCCGGTTCTCGAACCCGCGGCTCCGGGTCCAGGCCCCGGTGCGGTCCTGCCCCGGCGCAGGCCGGTTCTCGAAGGGGATCCGCTGCGGGCCCGGAGCCGGACGACCGTTGGCGCCCCGCGGCTGGACCGGGTCGGTCCGGAAATGGATCGAGCGGCCTGTCGCCGCCTGGATCTGGCGGTCGTAGGCCATCAGGCGCTCGCGGTTCACGTCAGGCCGGAAGGCCGCCTGGATCTGGGCCGGGTTGCGGAACTCCCCATGGGAGATCATCAGGGGCGAGGTGCGCCAGGGCGGCGTGAGGCTGCGCCCGCCCGGCTGCCAGGTGGTGGCTCCGGTACCGGTGTTGAAGGAGCGCAGCACGCCGGCATCGGAGTAGATGCGGGACCGGACATTCGCCACATTGATGTAGTTGATGGACACCACGTTCCAGCAGTAGCCGCCCCCCCAGGCGCCGTAGCCCCAGTGGCACGGGGTGTTGTAGTAGCCCAGGGGCGCCCATCCGCAGTAGCCGCCGGTGTAGTCCCAGGCCACCCAGGCCGGGCTGTAGTAGACCCCGGGGATCCAGGTCCAACCCAGGCCCACACTCCAGTTCCAGCGGCCATAGTGGTAGGTGAGGTAAGCCCAGGGCTCCGGCGAGATCCAGGTCATGCCGCCGGGATAGGCGGCCCACCGCCCATCGTAGTAGGGGCGCCAGTCGTCGGACACGCCGGCCGGCTGCCACACCCAGCCGTACTCGTCGGAGTCCACCCAGTGCCCGCGCCCGTCCAGGGAATCGGAGTAGTAGCGCAGTTCGGGAGGCACCCGGTCCCAGCTCTCGCCGGGGCGGATCAGCATGGCCCGCTCGCTCCACTGGTCGAAGTCGTCGCTGTCGTAGGTGTTGAACCCCCGCACGCGATCCAGGCTGTCCGTGGCGCTGTACACCGTGAGCCGGTCCCCCGCATCCACCACGGTGCGGTTCAGGTCATTGACGAAATCCACGTGGCCGTCGAAGACCAGCACCCGGGTGGTCTGGTCGCGCTCGGCCTGGACCTCGAAGCCGCCGTGGTCGAAGCATGTGGCCGATCCGGAGGGCGTGTCCACCCGGAAGCGCAGGCGCGACTCTCCCCCCAGCTGGATGCGCAGGCGACCGTGATCGAGCCGGAAGAGCACCTGCCGGTCCTGGTCCCGATCCGCGAAGAGGCTTGCGACGGTGAAGCGGGTGGCCCCGGCGAAGGCGACCCGGGTGCCATCAGCCAGTTGCAGAACGCCACGGCCGCGGCTTTCCACGACGTCCCCCTCCCCCACGGGCGTGCCCTCGGTGAGGTCATCCGTCACGGCACCCTTCACGATGCGGACATCCCCCTCCACCCTGCGGACCATGGCATAGCGGTCGGCGGATTCCCCCTGATAGGTGCCCGGGTCGGGGGCCGGAGCCGGAGACTGGGCGGACAGGAGCGCCGCCGGAACGAGGGCTGCTGCCAGCCAGCGGGAATTGCGGAAGGTTGCGTTCATGGCCTGCCTCCGTCCTGATCATGGGATGCCGCCGTGCCCAGCATCGGTTCCCGCTGCGGGCTACGCCAGGGTTGTGCCAAACCGCGCCTTCACTGGGAAGGGAAGGGATCCAGGGCCGTCCCGCGCGGCAGGGCGCGGGGCCGGGGGCCGAGGTCCGCCAGGCGGGGCAGGAGGGCGATCCAGGGCAGGAACCAGCGGGAGGCGCTGCCTGGTTCGGGCCGCCCCGCATCCACCTCGAGGCGGTCGGGCAGGAGACGCAGCGTGAAGGAGCGCCCGGGCGGCAGGGGCAGGTAGAGGATCTCCCCCGTGGCGGGATGGACCACGGCCAGCACCGCCCCCCCATCGCAGAGGATCCAGAGCAGGCCATCCAGGAAGGGCCGGAAATCCGCCGCGCACCACTGCAGGGTCCCGATCCCCTGGGCCAGGGGGGTCCGGGCCGGGAACCGCCAGGTCCCCGTCGGGGTCTCCAGCGGCACCCCCCCGTCCCGCCAGGCGCGCTGGGGGCGTCCGGGGAGCCCCGCCCGCAGGCGGATCACGCCCCGGGCATCCACCACCCGCAGCGTCCCCTCGGGGGTGACCCGCACCCGGAGACTGCCGGTGGACGGCGCGGGGGGGGGCGGGACCGCCCCTCCGGGGGGATGGAGCACGGGCTGCCAGGCCAGGGGCGCCAGGCCCCTCCAGGGCAGCCTTGGCCCCCCCTGGGCGAGCAGGGGGCAGCAGAGCATCAAGCCGAGGGGGGCCAGCCGCACAGGGCCTCCAGGTTGCGCGTGGTTTTCGCGGCCAGGTCCGCCAGGGACATGCCGCGCAGGGCGGCCACCGCCTCTGCGGTATGGGGCAGGAAGGCCGGCTCGTTGGGCCGGCCGCGATGGGGCACGGGCGCGAGGTAGGGCGCGTCAGTCTCCAGGAGGATGCGGTCCAGGGGGGCCCAGGCGGCCACCTCCCGCACCGCCTCGGCCTTCTTGAACGTGACGATCCCCGAGAAGCTCAGGTAGAAACCCAGATCCAGGGCCCGCGCCGCAAAGGCCCGGTCCTCGCTGAAGCAG
>DAIDKC010000337.1 GCA_027451045.1 Holophagaceae bacterium
AGGCGGTGGAGCGCATCCTCGAGGCGGCCTCCGACGCGGGCATCCAGCACCTGAGCCTCTACGCCTTCTCCACCGAGAACTGGAAGCGCCCGGCCCTGGAGGTGGGGGCCCTCATGGCGCTCCTCCGGATGTACCTCCGCATGTTCGTGCCCAAGCTGGCCCGGAAGGGCATCCGCTTCCACCACCTGGGGGATCTGGAGGGCATGCCCCCGGGGATCCAGGGGGACATCCGGGCCCTGGAGGCCGCCACCGCCGGGCATCGCGGCATGGTCTTCCACCTCGCGGTGAACTACGGCTCCCGCCTGGAGCTGATCCAGGCCGCCCGGCGCTGCGTGGCCGACGGCCTCGCCCCGGACCAGGTGGACGAGGCGGCCCTGGCCGCGCGGCTGTGGACCGCCGGCGTGCCGGACGTGGACCTGCTCATCCGCACCAGCGGCGAGCACCGCATCTCCAACTTCCTGCTCTGGCAGTCCGCCTACGCGGAGTTCCACCTGACCGACTGCCTCTGGCCCGACTTCGGGCCGGACCAGCTGCAGGAGGCCCTGGAGGACTACGCCCAGCGCGAGCGCCGCTTCGGAGGCCTCGGATGACCGGACGCACCACCCCCGCCGTGGACCGGAAGAACATGGCCACCCGCATCGCCACGGGCCTCGTCTTCGCCGCCTTCTTCCTCACCCTCCTCTGGTTCGGGGACCGCCCCTGGGCCCCCTGGGCCTACCTGGCCCTCATGGGCCTGGGCGTGCTGGGCGGGGTGAGGGAACTGACCCTCATGGCCCGGGTCCGGGGCTTCCAGCCCTCCCTCCTGGCGGGACTCGCCGTCGCCTGGGGTCTGCTCGCCCACTTCTTCCTCGCCACGCCGGGGGCGGACCCCCTGCCCCTCTGGGCCGTCCTCGCGGGCGGGATGCTGGTGATCCACTTCGGGGCCCTGCTCCTCGACCGGAAGCTGGAGGAGGCCCTCCCCAGCCAGGCCATCACCTGGATGGGGGCCCTGGCCCTGGGCCTGGGCCTGGGCTTCCAGCTCAAGCTGTTCCTGCTCCAGGGCGACCTGCCCCGGACCGGCAGCCGGTTCGTCCTGGCCCTGTTCATCATCACGTGGTTCGGGGACACGGCCGCCTATTTCGTGGGCAGCTTCCTGGGCAAGCACAAGCTGGCGCCCCGGGTGAGCCCCAAGAAGAGCTGGGAGGGGGCCGCGGGCAACCTCGCCGGGAACCTCGCCGGCGCCTTCCTCATGGTCGCCACCGTCTGCCCCGACTGGACCTGGGTGGACGCCGTGGCCCTGGGCCTTCTCATGGGCGTGGCGGGCCAGTTGGGCGACCTGGTGGAGAGCACCTGGAAGCGCAGCGCGGGAGTGAAGGACTCCAACGCGGGCGTGGCCATCCCGGGCCATGGCGGCATCCTCGACCGCGTGGACAGCCTGATCTTCGCCGCCCCCGTCCTCTACGCCTACGCCCACTTCGTGCTGGGCTTCAATTGACCCTCCGCCGGCTCGCCCTCCTCGGCGCCACCGGGAGCATCGGCACCTCCACCCTGGACGTGGTGCGGGCCCATCCGGAACGCCTCTCGGTGGTGGCGCTGGCGGGAGGGCGCAACCGGGAGCTGCTCCTGGCCCAGGCGGAGGCCTTCCGGCCCGGCTGCATCTCCGTGGGCACCCGGGAGGATGCCGAGTGGCTGCGACCGGCCCTCTCCTACGCGCCGGAACTGCACTGGGGAGCCGAAGGGCTGCTGGCCTGCGCCCTGCACCCGGAGGCCGACACGGTCCTGGCGGCCGTGGTGGGCAGCGCCGGGCTGGCCAGCACCGAGGCCGCCCTGCGGGCCGGACGCCGGGTCTGCGTGGCCAACAAGGAATCCCTGGTGGTGGGCGGCGCGCTCATGCACGCGGCGGCCCTGGCGGGCGGCGGCGAGCTGCTGCCCGTGGACAGCGAGCACGCCGCCCTGCACCAGCTCCTGGCGGGCCGGGACCCCGCCAGCATCCGGGAGGTGCGCATCACCGCCAGCGGCGGCCCCTTCCGGGACTGGCCCCTGGCCCGGATCCAGGCCGCCACGGTGGAGGAGGCCCTCAACCATCCCACCTGGAAGATGGGACCCAAGATCACCATTGATTCCGCCACCCTCATGAACAAGGGCCTGGAGGTCATCGAGGCGGCCGTGCTCTTCGGCCTTCCGGTGGAGCGGATCGCCGTCACGGTCCACCCCCAGAGCCAGGTCCACGCCATGGTGGGCTTCCAGGATGGCACCTACCAGCTCCAGGTCTGTGCCAACGACATGAAGCTGCCCATCCAGTACGCGCTGCTCTACCCCGAGGCCCAACCCGGCCCCGTGCCGCCCTATGCCTGGGATGCGGCCCGCGCCTGGACCTTCGAGCCCCCCGATCTGGCGCGCTTCCCCTGCCTGGGCCTGGCCTTCGAGGCCCTGCGCGCCGGGGGCACCGCCCCGGCCCTCCTCAACGCGGCCAACGAGGTGGCCGTGGCGGCCTTCCTGGCCCGGCGCATCGGCTTCTGGGACATCCAGGCCTGCGTCCGGGCGACCCTGGAGGCCCGGCCCGCCGAGCCCGCCGCCAGCCTCGCCCAGGTCCTGGATGCGGACGCCACCGCGAGGCGTCATGCTGAAGGCTGGGTCGCCTCCCGACCCCAGCCCGCCGGATCTCCATGACCCTCCGCTCCACCCTCGTCTTCGGCTCCTCCGCCTGCGCCCTGGCCCTGGTGCAGCTCCACTGGCCCGGCGCCGGCTTCTGGGGGCCCGTCCTCATGCTGGGGGGCCTCATCTTCCTCCACGAGCTGGGGCACTTCCTGGCCGCCAAGTCCATGGGGATGCCCGTGGAGGTCTTCTCCCTGGGCTTCGGGCGCCGGCTCCTGGGCTTCCGCTGGCGGGAGACCGATGTGCGCCTCGCGGTCCTGCCCCTGGGCGGCTACGTCAAGCTGGCGGGCTTCAATCCCGAGGAGCCCGGCGCGGACGATCCCTACGGCTTCCTGAAACAGCCCGCCTGGCGGCGCCTCCTCTTCTACAGCGGCGGCATCCTCGCCAACCTCGCCACCACCCTCGCCCTGTTCACCCTGGTGGGGGTGAGCCAGGCCCGGGTGGTCAAGGCCCAGCCCAAGCCGGGCTCGGCCCTCCTCGTGGACCAGGTGGTCCCGGGCCAGCCGGCCGCCGCCGCCGGCCTCCGCCCCGGGGACGAGCTCCGGCGGGTGGGGCCCGTGGCCTTCCCCGGCGGGCGCTGGGAGGACGCCGTGGGCTACATCCAGGGGCACGCGGGCCAGCCGATCCCTCTGGAGGTGGTGCGGGCCGGGCACACCCTCGACCTCACGGTGACCCCCATGGTGGAGGGGGGCAAGGGACGCATCGGCCTCGCGGCCGGCCCCCTGGCCTTCGACGTCCAGCGCCGCCCCTTCCGCCCTTCGGACCTCGCGACCGGCGGGCGCTTCGCCCTCGCGGTGTCCTGGGACCTGACGGGCCAGGCCTTCCACTTCCTCCGCCAGCTGGTGACCTTCCGCGCCCACAGCTCCGAGGTGGCCGGCCCCATCGGCATCATCCGAATGGGCAGCCAGGCCGCGCGGAGCGGCTGGGAGACCTTCCTCTTCATGTGCGGCGCCATCAGCCTCCAGCTCGCGATCCTCAACGCCCTGCCCATCCCCGCCCTGGACGGCGGCCACATGGCCCTGCTCCTGTTCGAGAAGCTCCGCGGGAAGGACCTCTCCCTGGACCTGAAGGAGCGGATCCTCACCGCGGGCTTCGTCCTCCTGGCCTCCCTCATGGCCGTGGTGATCTTCCTGGACCTGATGCGGCTGCGAAGGTAGGGACCGGCGGGCCTCTCCTACCGGGCCTCCTCAGGCTCGGCGCGGTCGTCCTCCCCGGGAGCGGGCTCCTTGGCCGGCTCCACCGTCACCGCCGCCTTCAGCTGCCGCCCCGCGGCCTCCAGGCTGAGGGTGTAGGTGCCCGGCAGGACGAAGGGCCGGCGCCCAGGCGGCAGGTTCTTGCGCAGGGAGGCGTCCACCAGGAGGTCCCAGTCCACCCGGTTCAGGCCGGGGGTGCCGGCCACCTGCCAGCGCCGCTGCACCCCGCCCTTGGCATCCGCCAGGACGAGGGTGGCCTGCCCGGCCCGGGCCAGGGTGAACCAGAAGGACACGGGCGCCTGCTCCTGGCGCGGGAACCAGCTGGGGCGGTCCTTGGCCCACCAGGCCTGGGCCTGGACCTTGGCGGGCTCGAAGAGGTGGGCGGCCTCGGCCTGGACGGCGGGGGAGAGCTGCTCCAGGGGCCCGATGGGCGCGACCCAGGCGCTGCGGCCGTGGGTGGCCACCGCCAGGTCGTGGGCCACGGGCTGGATGGCCAGGTCATGCACCGGGACGTGGGGCAGGGCCGCGCCCAGGGCATCCCAGTGCCTCCCCCCGTCCAGGCTGCACCACAGGCCCATGTCCGATCCCGCGAACAGCAGGTCCGCGTTCACGGGATCCTCCCGCACCACGTTCAGGTTCTCCGCCGGCAGGTTCCCGCGGATCGAGGTCCAGGTGGCGCCGTAGTCCGTGGACTTGAAGATGAGGGCCTCGGCGGTCCCCTCCCGGTAGGCGCTGAAGGTGGCGTAGACCGTGCCCTCGGCGTGGCTGCTGGGCTCGAGCCGCGTCACCCAGCGGTCCTTGGGCAGGCCCTGCTCGCAGCGGGTCCAGGCATAGCCGCCGTCGCGACTCACCCAGACCCGGCCCGTATCGGTGCCGGCGTAGAGCAGGCCGAAGCGCTTCGGGCTCTCGGCCACCATGGTGAGGGTGCCCCAGGGCACGTTGCCGGCCTTCGGGGCCCCGGTGAGGTCCGGGCTGATGCGCGTCCAGGTGGCGCCCTGGTCGAGGCTGCGCAGCACGTCCTGGGCGCCGGTGTAGAGGATCCGGGGGCTGGCGGGCGAGAGGGCCAGGGGCGTCACCCAGTTGAAGCGGTAGGGCGGCTCCCCCAGCTTCGGCTTGGGCTGGATGTCCGTGGGAGCCCCCCCCTCGATCCGCGCCATGGATCCGAACTGGTACTCGGTGTAGACCGTGGCGTTGGTCGTGGGATCCACCTGCACCATCCCGCCGTCCCCGCCGTAGATGGCCTTCCAGCCGTCCTTCTGCTGGTCGGGCTTCAAGGGGACGGCCGGCCCGGTCATCACCCCGTTGTCCTGGAGCCCTCCGTAGAGGTGGTAGGGCTGGGCCCGGTCCGCGACGATGGAGTAGAACTGCCCCACGGGAAGGTTCTTCACGGCCCGCCAGGTGCGGCCCCCGTTGGTGGAGACGTCCAGGCCGCCGTCGTTGCCCAGCACCAGGCGGCGCGGGTCGCGGGGATCAATCCAGAGGGCGTGGTGGTCGGGATGCACGACATCCCAGTCCTCCGTGTTGATCCCGTGGAAGGTGCGGCCCCCGTCGTCGCTCACGATGGCGGGCATGCCCAGCAGGTACACCCTCCGGTCGTCCGTGGGATCCACCCGGACCTGCCCGAAGTAGTAGCCATAGGTGTAGGTGAAATCGTCCAGGCGGCCCTTGTGGGCAGGGTGCCAGGTCGCGCCGCCGTCCCGGGTGACGTAGAGCTCGGGCCCCACGATGCGGGCCTCGAGCAGGGCCTTCTCCGCATCCCCGAGGGAGCCCAGCAGGGTCTTGACGGTGAGGGTGCCCGCCTTGAGGCGCGCCTGCACCTCCTTCGCGGTGACCGAGGCGTCGTAGCCGTTCCGGCGGAGGAAGGCGTCCAGGCGCTTGGGCTCCACCTTGGCCAGCGCCTCGGCGCTCATGGCCGCCACCTTCGCGGGCGTCAGGGCCTCCGGGTCCGCGTAGGGATCCACGTAGTCCTTCGGCAGGGGCGTCTGATTGTCCACGAAGGCGTAGAGCTTCCGGGGGTCCTGGTGGCTCTGGGCCAGCCCGATGCGGCCCACGTCCGCCCCCTGGGGCAGCCCGCCGGCCAGCCGGGTCCAGGTGCGGCCCCCGTCCGTGGTCTTGAACACCCCCGATCCCGGCCCGCTCTCCAGGAAGTCCCAGGGCTTGCGGTCCTTCTCCCAGAGGGCGGCGTAGAGGGTATCGGGATCCTTCACGTCCATGACCAGGTCCGTGGCGCCCGTGCGGGCCGGGGCCTTCAGCACCTGGGTCCAGGTGCGGCCCCCATCCGTGGTCTTGAACACGCCACGCTGTCCGCCCTCGGTGTAGAGCGGCCCCTGGGCCGCCACGTAGACCGTGTCGGGATCCCGTGGATCCACCACGATGCGGGCGATGCGGTGGCTGTCGGCCAGCCCCGCCGCCTGCCAGGTCCTGCCCCCGTCCGTGGACTTGAAGAGCCCCGCGCCCGGGTAGGAACTGCGGCTGGCGTTGGCCTCGCCCGTCCCCACCCAGATCACCTTGGGCACGCCCGGCGCGCCCCACACCACGGCCACATCGCCCAGGGAGAACGCCGGCTCCCGGTCGAAGAGGGAGGTCCAGGTGCTGCCGCCATCCGCCGTGGACCAGAGGCCCCCCGTGGCGAAGGCGGCGATCCAGTGCTCCGGGGCCCGGTCGTCCGCCGCCAGGGCCACCACGCGTCCGCCCTGGCCCATGGGCCCGACGCAGCGGAAGGGGATGGCCTTGAAGGGGCTGGAGGCCTCCAGGGCCATCCGCTCGGCGTAGGCGGCCGCGGCTCCCGCGGGCGAAGGGGTGGGCAGGAGGGGGTGGAACTCGGCCGCCTGCTGGGCCTTGGTCAGAGGCGCCTCGGCACCCGCCGGGCAACAGGCGGGCAGGACGAGAAGCAACGGGAGGAAGGAACGCCGCATGGGAACCTCGCGAGATGAGGGTAGCGCAACCCGGCGGAGCCCGGGGACCAGACCTGGTGCCCCGGCTTGGCCGGGAGACCGCGTGGGAGTGCCCGAGGGGGATATCGCGAGCTGCAGGCGCGCAGGCCGTCCCCCCTCGTGGATGTCAATTCGCGGCCACCACCGGCGGCGGCGGGAGCTGGCGGATCTCCTGGGCCAGGCCCTTGGCGCCGTTGATGAGGAACTGCATGGCCACTGCCGCCAGGATGAAACCCATGAGCTTGTTCACCACCTTCGTCCCGATGGCCCCCAGGCGGGCGAACACCGCCGGGGCGTTGCGCAGGAAGAGGTAGACGATCCAGGCGTTCAGCAGGATGGCCCCCAGCACCACGCCGTACTCCGTCCAGCTCAGGCCCGCGATCATGCCCATCACCGTGGAGAGGGTCCCCGGTCCCGCCAGCAGCGGGATGCCGAAGGGGATGATGGCGAAGTCCTCGGGCAGCTTGCGGCTGGCCTCGGCCTTCTCGTCGTCCGTGTGGCGCTCGCGGGGATCCTCGCCGTAGATCATGGAGATGGCCCGGTAGAGCACCAGCACGCCGCCCACAAACTGCATGGCCAGGGCCGTGAACCCGAACAGGCTGAAGATGATCTGGCCCGTCAGCGCGAAGGCCAGCATGGCCGTGCCCGCGGTGAGGGCGGCCTTCCGCGCGCTGCGGCGCAGGTCCGGCTGGGCCATGCCCGCGGTGGCCCCCGAGAACACCACGGCGGCGCTGATGGGGTTCAGCACCGAGAAGAGCGACATCGTGGCGCCCAGGGCGAAGGACCAGGTCGGCAGGGGCGAGAGGTGGGGCATGGCGACCAGGGTAGCGCGTACCATGGCCCGATGCGCGACCTTGCGGCCCTCCGGGAACAGCACCAGCGGCGCCTGAGCTGGATGCCCTGGCTCTACTTCGCCCTCAAGCCGCGACACCGAGCCTGGGCCGAGGCCTGGCAGGCGGAGGTGCAGGCCCGGCTCCAGGCCCAGGAGACCGTGCGCCTCGGCGTCGGCTGCTTCATCGCCCCCGAGGCCGCCATCTTCGGCGAGCCCGGGCGGGGCGTCATCCTGGGCGACCGCTGCGCCGTGGCGGCCCAGGCCTTCCTCCACGGGCCGCTGGAGCTGGGGAACGACGTCAGCCTCAACGCCGGCGCCCGGCTCGATGGCGGGCGCCGGGGCATCGTCATCGGCGACGGCACCCGCATCGCCAGCGGCGCCGCCCTCTACGCCTTCGACCACGGCTTCCGGCCCGACCGCCCCGTGAAGGACCAGCCCGTGCGCTCCCGGGGCATCCGGATCGGGGCTGACGTGTGGATCGGCGCCAACGCCGGGGTCACCGACGGGGTCGTGATCGGGGACCATGCCGTGGTGGCCATGGGCGCCGTGGTCACCCGGGACGTGCCCGACTGGGCCATCGTGGCGGGCGTTCCCGCCGGGGTCGTGGGCGACCGGCGGGAACGGTAGCGCGGCATCCCGCCACCCCGGATGTTGCACCTCGCGGCGCGGCCGCGCCGCCCCCGCCTCCCGCTCCTTGCCTGTCAATACATCCCCATCTGGCACGGGAAGTGAATCCCCCCGGGTGGCGCCGCCCTGCACCGCACCCCGCCCCGGCGGCCCGTCTTCCCAGGAGGAAGCCATGCGCAGCCTTGCCCTGCTCGGCCTCATCGCCCTGTCCACACTCCCCCTCGCCGCCCATGACCGCGGCTGGCACCGCGGCTGGCGGGACCGCGACGACCGCCGCCCCCGGCTCCGGGTGGAGGATCGGGGGTGGGACCGCGACCGCTGCCACGTGGACAGGTACTACCTCCCGGAGCGATGGGGGTACCGCCGCGACTGCGATGACGACGCCGTCATGGTGGTTCGCCCCCTGCCGCGCCGCCTCGTGCCGCCCTGGCGCACCCGGGTGGTGCTCCGGTTCGACTGGTAGACAAGGGATGTCCAGTCCGGGACCCCATCCTGGGGAACTGGATCAAGGGTCTTGACAGGGGTCTTGACAGACGCGAATAAAAGACGAATATTCAGGGAAACCGTCTGGAGCGCCCATGCGGACCTTCGGCTACAAGTTCCCCGGCTACTTCATGGAATACGGCCCCGTCGCGGCCCGGTCCCTCGACGACGCCAGGGCCGCCATCCGCCGGAAACTCGGGGTGGCCCGTCTGCCTCCCGGCCTGCAGGTGTGGGACCTGGCGGAGCGCCCCCTGGCCCGCTGGCGCATCGCAGACGCCAGCTGACCCGGCGGGTCAGGCCCCGTGCGTCTCCCACCAGGCGCTGCCCTGGGCCACGTCACGGGCGATCTGGGTGCGCAGCTCCTCCACGGACCCGAAGCGGACTTCGCCCCGGAGGCGATGGAGGAACTGCAGGTCCAGGCGGGCCCCGTAGAGATCCCCCTCGAACCCCGGCAGGTGGGTCTCCACCGTGAGGCGGCGCCCCTCGAAGGTCGGCTTCTCGCCCACGTTCGTGAGGCCCATGCGGGGCTCACCGTGGTGAAGGCAGAGGGGGCGGGTGACGTAGACGCCGAAGGCCGGGAGCTGCTCCTGCTCCCAGGCCAGGTTGGCGGTGGGGAAGCCCAGGTGGCGCCCCCGGCGGTCGCCCTCCACCACCACCCCCGTGAGCGTGTAGGGATGCCCCAGCAGGCCGGCCGCAGTGTCCACCTCGCCCCGCTCGAGGGCCTCGCGGATGCGGGTGCTGGAGAGGCGCCCGCCGTCCGGAGCCTTGAGGGCCAGGGTCCGCACCTCGCACCCCCGGTCCCGCCCCCAGGCCTCCAGCGTGTCCACGTTGCCGCTCCGGTTCCGGCCGAAGCAGAAGGCCCGCCCCACGTGCAGTTCCACCGGTGCCAGCGCCCGCTGGAGGCCCCCCAGGAAGGCCTCGGGCCCCAGCTCGGAGAAGGCCCGGCTGAAGGGGATGACCCAGGCCAGGTCCATCCCCTCCGCCTCGAAGGCCGCCAGCCGCTGGGCCAGGGTCATGAGCAGCCTCGGCTTCCGCTCGGGTGCCACCACCACCGTGGGATGGGGGTCGAAGGTCACCACCGCCGCCCGCAGGCCCGCCGCCCGGGCCCGCGCCGCCGCCGCGCGGAGGAGCTGGCGGTGCCCGGCGTGGACGCCATCGAAATTGCCCAGGGTGACCACGAAGGGCCCGGCGGCGGGAGCCTCGTCCAGCCCGTGGTGCCAGACCTCCATCATGCGTCCTCCTCGTGCTCCATCGGCCAGGCCAGGCTGGCCACCACGCTGCCCGCCAGCACCGCAGCGATGACGAGCAGGCTGTACTGCACCGGGATCTTCACCCACTCGGAAAGGCACATCTTCACCCCCACGAAGGCCAGGACCACCGCCAGGCCCGTCTTCAGCCGATGGAAGCGGTCCACCATCTTGGCCAGGAGGAAGTAGAGGCTCCGCAGCCCCAGGATGGCGAAGATGTTCGAGGTATAGACCACGAAGGGGTCCCGGGTCACCGCCAGCACCGCGGGGATGGAGTCCACGGCGAAGAGGAGGTCCGTTACCTCGATGGTGAGGAGCACCAGCAGCATGGGCGTGAGGAGGCGGCGCCCGTCGCGCTCCACGGTGAAGCGCTCGTGCCCCCCCCGCTCGTCGAAGGGCAGCAGGCGCCGGAATCCACGCACCAGCCAGGTGTCCGCGGGATCCCGCTCCGCCTCCTTCACCAGGAGCATCTTCAGCCCGGTGTAGACGAGGAAGCCTCCGAACACGTACATCATCCATTCGAAGCGGTTGAGCAGGGCCGTGCCTGCGAGGATCATCGCGGCGCGCATGACCAGCGCCCCCAGCACGCCCCAGAACAGCACCCGGTGCTGGTGCCGCAGGTCCACCTGGAAGCTCTGGAACACCAGCACGAACACGAAGAGGTTGTCCACGCTGAGGGACTTCTCCAGCAGGTAGCCCGTGATCCACTCCAGGCCCTTCTGGCTCCCCTCGCCGTAGAAGATCAGCCCGCAGAACCCGAGGGCGAGGGCGATCCACAGCCCGCTCCAGGCGGCGGCCTCCCGCATCGTGGGTGCATGGACGCGGCGGTTGAAGACCCCGAGATCCAGGGCCAGCATGCAGAACACGAAGGCGTGGAAACCTCCCCAGGCCCACCAGGGGGCGGCTTGCAGCAGGGCGTCAGCCACGGCTTCCTCCACCCTCCAGCTTATCGGAGCCTGGAAGCGGCATTGCGCACCCTCCCGGCCTCGCGGAAGATGCCCCCATGGCCCTGCCGCGCTTCTTCCTCGATCCGCCGCCCACGCCCCCCGCCGAGGGCCAGGCGCTGCCCCTGGATGCCGCCACGGTCCAACACCTCCGGGCCCTGCGCCTCCGGCCCGGAGCCGCCCTGGAACTGGTCCTGGGGGAGGCGCCCTGGAGGGCCGACCTGGCCGAGCTGGCGCGGGAGCGGGGCCTGGCCCGCCTCGTCTCCCCCCTGGAGGAGGTGCGGGAGCCGCCCTTCGCCCTGGAGGCCTGCCTGCCCCTCACCGCCCAGCTGGCGCTCTGGGACGAGTGGCTCCCCCCCCTCGTGGAGCTCGGGGCCACCCGGATCCAGCCCGTGGCCTACGCCCGCAGCGAATTCGACCCCGCCCGGACCGCCGCCCGGATGGAGCGCTGGACCCGCCTCATCCTTGCCGCCTGCGAACAGAGCCACCGCACCCGCCGCCCCGTGCTCCATCCCCCCATGCCCTTCGAGGCGCTCCTGGCCTGGCCCAC
The DNA here is from genome assembly GCA_027451045.1 of Holophagaceae bacterium. Classification (GTDB taxonomy): domain Bacteria; phylum Acidobacteriota; class Holophagae; order Holophagales; family Holophagaceae; genus Geothrix. The sequence goes on from DAIDKC010000337.1 coordinate 11,444, forward strand.
CGCCCAGCGCTGGGTGGCCTACGAACTGCCCACCGGGCTGGCCAATCCCGTCCTGCGCCACGCCCCGCTGGCCTTCACCAGCGGCCCCGAAGGCGGGATCACGGAAGGGGAGTACGCCGCCCTGGCCGCCGCCGGCTGGCTGCCGGTGAGCCTGGGGCGCAGCATCCTCCGTGCCGTCACCGCCCCCGTGGCCCTCCTGGGGGCCGTGCAGATGGACCTGGGTCGTCCCGCCGCGCTCCAGCCATGACCCCTGCCGAGCCCTCCTTCCTCCAGCGCCTGCCCGGCCTCGACGCGGCCGACCTGCTGGCGCGCCTCGCCCATCCCGCCGACTACCGGCCCGACATCCTGGAAGCCGTGCTGGCCGAATGCGACCGCCGCGCCCTGTCCGTGCCCCCGGCCGACCGGGCTGAAGTTCCATACAGATTCCGGTCATAGAGGCAGTGCTGGTCTGGGTTTGTTTTG
>DAIDKC010000338.1 GCA_027451045.1 Holophagaceae bacterium
GGCCCTGGCGTCCCACCTGGTGCAGCTGCGCCGGGAGGGCGCGGCCATCCCGGACCCCCGGTGGCGCCAGCTGGTGCTGGCCCAGACCCCCCAGCCGGAGCTGAAGCGGCTTGCCCGGGCGCTTCTCGCCCTCATCCAGGAGCAGGGCGAGGACCTGGCCTTCTCGGTCACCCTCCAGGCCCTGGCCACGGACCAGGCCACGGCCCTGGCCGCCGTGCTCGCGGCCCTCCGCCGCCAGCCGGCCGCTGCCCCCCAGGCGGCGCAGCGCATCGTCGAGCAGGCCCTCCTGCTCCAGCCGGGTCCCGCCGAGGAGGCCCAGCTCCACGAGTACCTGGCCGATGCCTGGGCCACGGGGTCCCAGGGGGCCCTCCCCCCTCTGGGGGAGCAGGCTCCCCGCCCCGCGGCCGTGCTGGCCCTGGAGGCCCTGCGGCGGGCCCAGACCGCCCTGGCCCGGATTCCCCCGGCCGAACGGCAGGACCACGAGCTGGCGGAGGCCCGCCTGCTCCGCAAGCTGGCCCACCTGGAGCTGCGCCTCCGCCATCCCGCCGAGGCCCAGGAGGCCATCCTGGAGGCCGCCCGCCGCCTGGCCGGCCACCCGCACCATCCCGAGCAGGCGCGCCTGCGCCTGGCCCTCGGGGAATGCCACCTCCGCCAGGGCTTCATGACCAAGGGCATCCGGGCGCTGGAGGAGGGCCTCCAACTGCTCGCGCCCGGTGGCGGGAGGCCCCGCCCCCGGGACCATGCCGCCCTGCAGCTGGCCCTGGGGCGGGCCCTGGCGGGCCAGTCCCAGTTCCACCGGGCCGCCGCCATGCTCCAGTCCAGCCTGAGGCTGCTGGAACCCCTCCAGGACCACCGGGGGATGGTGCCGGTGCAGATCGCCCTGGGCCGGGTGAGGCTGGCCCAGGGGCAGACCGACGGGTGCCTCCACCTCCTGCAGGAGGCCCTCCAGACCGCCCGCCTGCAGTCCGATGCCGATCTCCAGGTCCAGTCGCACCTGGCGCTCGGCATGGCGCGCAGCCTCCAGCAGAGCCTGGGCGCGGCCCTCTCCCATCTGGAAAGGGCCCTCCAGCATGCCGAGCGCCTGGGAGATGCCGCCGCCGTCTCCATGGCCCAGTCCTGGAAGGCGCGGACCCTGGCGGCCCTGGGCGACCTGGTGGCCGCGGACCACGCCCAGCTCGCCGCCCTGGCGAGCCGGCCGGCGGTACTCGCCCCCGAGGAGCAGGGGGACCAGATGCTGCTCCAGGCGGAGGTGGCGCGCTTCCGGAGCGCCTGGCGCGACGCCGCGCGGCTCTATCAGGCGGCGGCGTCCCAGTACGAGGCCACCGGCTTCCTGTGGCGCCAGCGCATGGCCCAGCTGCGCTTCGCCCAGGCCGAGGCCCGGGGGGCCCTGCAGCGCCGGCAGGAGGCTCCGGAACAGGGCTGGGCCATCCTGGAGAACCTGAAGGGGCCCGTGGAGGGCAGCGACTCCCGCCTCCTGGAGCTGGAGTGGCACCGCGCCCACGCCCTGCTGCTGTCCACCGTCCCCCCCACCGAGACGGTGGCCCAGGAGACCCTGCAGGCCTGGAGCGACGTGCTGGCTGCCGCCCGGGACCTCCACCACCCGGCCGAGGTGCTGGAGGCCAGCGCGGAAGGCGCGGCCCTCCTCCTGAAGCGCGGGGAGAAGCTGGGCGCCCGGGCCCGCATGCAGGAGGCCTTCCCCAGCTTCCAGCAGCTCTGGACCCGGCTGCCCGAGGGCCAGGAGATCGCCTTCCTCGGCCGGGAGGACCTGCACCGGTTCCGGGAGACCGTGGAGGCCGTGGGGCTGCGCTTCGTGCTTCCCGAGCGGACCGACCCCGAGACCGACTGGACCCCCACCCAGATCGTCCCGCCCCTGCCCCAGGATTCCGCCTGATTCCCTCGGACCCGCTTCCGGGGGCTCCCCGGGCCGGCCGTTTCGTGGCTTCATGGAGGCCCACGGCTTCGACCCTCCAGCGGAGACCCCCATGAGCCACCAGGCCCCCGAATCCCTCCCCCGCGTCACCCTGCCCCAGATCCACGCCTGGGCCCGCGAAGGGCGGCGGCTGGTGATGACCACCGCCTACGACGCCCCCACCGCCCGCATCGCCGATGCCGCCGGGGTGGACATGATCCTGGTGGGGGACAGCGTGGGGAACGTCTGCCTGGGCTTCGAGAACACCCTGCCGGTCAGCATGGCCATGATGAACCACCACCTCGAGGCCGTGGCGCGCACCCGGCCGCGGGCCCTGCTGCTGGCGGACATGCCCTACCTGAGCTTCCACCTGAGCGTGGAGGACACCCTGCGGAACGCCGGGGGCTTCCTCCAGCGGGGGGCCGCCGGGGTCAAGCTGGAGGGCGGCGCCAAGCGCCTTCCCATGATCCACGCCCTCCTGGACGCCGAGATCCCGGTGATGGGACACCTGGGCCTCACCCCCCAGAGCCTCAACCCGATGGGCGGCTACAAAGTCCAAGGCCGGGCCCGGGCGGACGCCCTGGCCCTCCTGGAGGATGCCCACCGCCTGCAGGAGGCCGGCTGCTTCGCCCGGGTGCTGGAGGGCATCCCCGCCGACCTGGCCGCCCGGATCACCGAGACCCTGCACATTCCCACCATCGGCATCGGAGCCGGCCCGGCCTGCTCGGGTCAGGTGCTGGTCTTCCACGACATCCTGGGGCTCACGCCCGATCCAGGCCCGAAGTTCGTCCGGCGCTATGCCCAAGGATTCCAAGATCTGCGGAACGCCCTGGCGATTTGGGCCGAGGACGTGAGGGCCGGAGCCTTCCCCGACGCCCGGGAATCCTATACCCTTCCAGAAGCCGTCCGTTCGGCCGTGGCGCAGTGGAACCCCTGACCCCAGGCCGGGTATTCTGAGCGGCAGCAACCAAGGAGGATCGTTTTTGGCCATGCGTGTTGTGCGTACCATTGCCGATTTGAGGGCCCTCATCCGGACCATCCGCGAACAGGGCCATCGGATCGGCTTCGTGCCCACCATGGGCTTCCTCCACGAGGGCCACGGGGCCCTGATCCGCCAGAGCGCCGCCCGGTGCGATGCCACGGTGGTCTCCATCTTCGTGAATCCCACCCAGTTCGGCCCCGGGGAGGACCTGGCCAACTACCCCCGGGACCTGGAGCGGGACCAGGGCCTCTGCCTGGAGACCGGGGCCACGGTGCTCTTCATGCCGGAGGTGTCCGAGATCTATCCCACGGGATTCCAGACCCACGTGGAGCCCGGCCGGCTGGCCGAGCCCCTCTGCGGCCGCTTCCGTCCCGGCCACTTCCGGGGCGTGGCCACGGTGGTGGCCAAGCTCCTCCACATGGTGCAGCCCGACCTGGCCTTCTTCGGCCAGAAGGACTACCAGCAGGCGGTGGTCATCCGGCGCATGGTGCGGGACCTCAACCTGCCGGTGGACGTGGTGGTGGTACCCACGGTCCGGGATGGCGATGGCCTTGCCCTCAGCAGCCGGAATGCCTACCTGGCCCCCGGCGATCGGGAGCGGGCCCTCGCCCTCAGCCAGGGGCTGCTGGCAGCCAAGGCCGCCTTCGACGCGGGCGAGCGCCGGACCCAGCCCCTCCTGGACCTGGCCCGGGGCCCCCTGGGCCGGGTGGACCAGATGCAGTACCTGGAACTGGTGGACGCCCAGACCCTCGAGCCGCTGGACGGTGTCGTGGACCGCTCTGCCGCCCTCTGCGTGGCGGCCTTCGTCGGAACCACCCGTCTCATTGACAACGTGCTCCTCACCCCCTCGGTGGAAGCGGGCCCCGGACCCCAGAACCATCCGCGCCCCTGAACCGTCCCGGCTAGTCCTTTCGGTGCATGGCGGAACTCCCTGGACCGCCTAGTCTGGAATGTGCAGGTTGCTCCGGAGGCTCCATGTCAAGACGCCTTGTGCTTCCCCTTCTCCTGGCCGCCTTGGCGGGTGGGGGTCTGCCCGCTCTGGCCCGGCCTGACGGCCACCAGGACCGGCAGGAAGATCGCCATGATCGCCGGGACCGGGACGACCGCCGGGACCGGGATGACCGCCGGGACCGGGACGACCGGCGCGGCCCCTGGGACCGCGGGCGCGGGGATGACCGCGGCCGCCCCGGCTGGGACCGGGGCCGGGCGCCCTGGAAGGTCCGCCCCTACCGCTATGAGGACCGGGAGCACCCCGGCCGCTACCTCGCCCCCCCCTGGATGGCCGGCTACTGGCGGCCCCGCGAACGGCGGCGCTACGTGGCCCTGGTCCCGGGGGATCCCTCCCGGTGCTATGTCTTCGTGAACGGCCGCTGGCTGCTCCGCCGGATCACGGATCCCCAGGCGCGGCTTGACCTCGAAGGGGCCTTCAGCCTTCCGCTCGCCCCCCCGCCCGTTCCTCCGCCGCACCTGGGCCTGGGCATCAACCTCCACGTGGTGCTGTTCAACTAGCACAAAATCGAGGCTGGACCCAGGGTCCACCTGGCGCCATGCTTGTCCGTTGGCCGGGACTCCGCGGGGAGCCTGGACCGGAGGGAGCATGCTGCGCCACTTCCTGCTCGGAAAGATCCATCGCGCCACGGTAACCCGGGCCGACCTGGACTATGTGGGATCCATCACCCTGGATCCGCTGCTCATCGAAGCCGCCGGGTTCCTGGAGAACGAGAAGGTGGATATCTACGACGTGACCAACGGGTCGCGCCTTTCGACCTATGTCATCCCGGGCAGGCCCGGCTCGGGGGAGGTGGGCATCAACGGCGCCGCGGCCCACCTGGTGCGGAAGGGGGACCTGGTCATCGTGGCCGCCTACGGCTGGATGACCCCCGAGGAGCAGGAGGCCCACGCCCCGCGGGTGGTCTTCGTGGACGAACGCAACCGGATCACGGAGCAGCGCACCCAGGAGCGGACCCCCGCCCTGGCCCACGCCTTCCACGCCTGAACTCCGCCCTCCCCGGCGGAACCTCCCTCCAGGTCTCCGGCATCCAAAAGGGGTATGGTAGAAAAGAATCGCCCTGCAGCCTGGTACGGCCCCGGGGCCCGCGGAACGGCACGACGTCCGGCCCGCACGGTTCTGAAAGGCTGGTCCCATGGAAGTCCGGAAGTCCCTGGTGGTCAATGCGACCCCCCTGGAGACGCGCATCGCCCTGCTTGAGAACGGCCAGCTCTGCGAGCTGTTCATCGAGCGCACGATGACCCGCAGCCAGGTGGGGGATGTCTACAAGGGCCGGGTGGCCAAGCTCCTGCCCGGCATGCAAAGCGCCTTCGTCAACATCGGGGGAGCCAAGGACGGCTTCCTCTACCTCGACGATCCCGTCCAGCGCCTGGCCGCGGATC
>DAIDKC010000339.1 GCA_027451045.1 Holophagaceae bacterium
GCGCGATCGCCGAGGGCCATCTTCAGGGCGTCCCCCAGGCAGAGTCCCACGTCCTCCACCAGGTGGTGGCTGTCCACGGGCAGGTCGCCCTCGGCCTGGATCACGAGGCCCAGTCCTCCGTGGCGGGCGAGCTGCATCAGCATGTGGTCGAAGAAGCCCAGGCCCGTGCGGATGCGCGATTCGCCGCCGTCGAGGGACAGCTGGAGGCTCACGCGGGTCTCGGCAGTACGGCGGTCCATCGTGGCGGTTCTCATGCGGGCTCCTCCGTCATCATCGGCAGGAGGTCGCGCAGGCTCGCGAACTGGACATCCTCTGGCGCAGCGAAGCGGGTTCGGTCCTCGCCCACGGCCGCGAAACGCCAGGCCAGCTCGGGCCGCAGGGCCGCGGCGGCGCGGAGGCAGCGGGCGTCGTCCACGGTGTCGCCCACGAACAGCACCTCCTCCGCCCGGAAGGCGTCCGCGAGCTGGAGAAGGCCCGCGGGTTCGGGCTTGCGCAGGTGGGGGCCGGCGTCGCACACGGCGGGGAGCCGGAAGCCCAGCACCCGCCAGGCCAGCTCCAGTTCCTCCGGCGGCCGGCCCGTGAGGATGGCGAGATCCCAGCCGATGGCCCGCAGCTCCCCGAGGCTCACCAGGGGTGCCTCGAGCCGGATGGTGTCCGCATAGTGGCGCTGGACGTGGCTCTGAGCCTCCGGCTCCAGGGCCGCCATGCGGGCTTCCAGGCCGGGGAACCCCTGGCCGTCGGCCGCCGCGAGGATCGGGCGGAGGTCCCGGTCGCCGTGGACCTCCGCCAGGGCCAGCGCCCCGGCGGCGAGGCGGAAGGCGTTGTTGAAGCCCCCCAGGCGCTTGAAGGCCCGGTAGGTGTCGTCCGACCAGGGCAGCGACGGCCGGAGGTCCGCCAGGGCCCGGGCCACGGCCTCCATGAAGCTCCGCCCGGCGTCTATGAGCACGCCATCAATGTCCAGCACCAGGAGCCGCCGGCGCTTCCGGGGGGCGGCGGGCGGCAGGCGGCCGCCGAGGGCTTCCGCCACCCGGGCCGCAGCCGCTTCGTTCCCCACGGTCACCCGGGCGGCCCCGGCGCCGGGGAGGCGGCGCACCTTCAGCCCCGCCGCCTCCAGGGGCGCGGCGGGATCCGGCTTCAGGTAGAGGAAGTTGGCCTCGCTTGGGGCCGCCTGGTGGGTGGGCAGGGCAGCGGCGAGCCGCTCCCGGCGTTCCGGGAGGGGCCGCAGGGCGGCCTCGAAGTCGCCGGCGAAGTCCAGGGCCACGTCCAGGGCCTCCAGGCTGGCAGCGGGCAGGGAATAGGGCAGTTGCAGGGCGGCGAGCCGGCCCACCAGGGCCGGATCCCCGATCAGGTAGCCCAGGCGCCAGGCTGCGGAAGCCAGGGCCTTGCTGAAGGTCCGCAACAGCAGGACGTTCGGGAACCGGTCCACGGCCAGCCGGTGGGTGGCGGGGGCGAATTCCGCGTAGGCCTCGTCCAGCACCACCAGGGGCGGCTCGGGGCGGGCGGCGGCGGCCTCGAAAAAGGGTTCGAGTTCCCGTTGAGAAATCCAGGCTCCAGTCGGGTTGTTTGGGATGGTGAGCCAGATTTGCCGGGCTCCAAGAGCCTCCAGCCATGGTGCCAGGGGCCAGCCCTCGCCCATGGGGACGGGGTGCACCCGGCCCCCGTGACGCCGGATGAGCAGGGGGTAGAGGCTGAAGCCGGGCTCGGGGATGGCCACGGATTCCCCGGGCGACAGGCCGGCCATGGCCACCAGGTCCAGCAGGGCTCCGGAGGAGGGGCCGAGAAGAAGGCCGCCCTCCGGCGCGCCCAGGCGGTGGCGGAGGCGCTCCGTCAGCTCGCCCTGGCGCTCGGGATAGCGGTGGAAGGAGAGTCGGGCCAGCCGCTCCAGGAGGGCTGCGCGGGCGGCCGGCGGCCAGTCGGTGGGCGCCTCGTTCAGGTGGAGGCGCACTCCGTCCTTCGGCTCGGGGGGGCGCCGGTAGGCGGGCAGATCGTTCAGGTCGGGACGAAGCAGGGACATGGGGATCTCGGGATCAGGGTAGGCGGGGGCGAGGCTTCCAGGACGGAGCGATCCGGGCGCGGGACGACCGCGCCCTAGCGATGGGGATGGCGGAGGGTGGCGCTGCGGCCGTGATGGGGCAGACCCTCGGCCTCGGCCAGCCGGGCCACCCAGGGCGCCATGGCGCGGGCATCGGCGGGCGAGAGGGCCAGAAGGCTCTGCCGCTTCAGGAATGTGGCCACGCCCAGGGGGCTGGTGTAGCGGGCCGTACGTCCCGTGGGCAGCACGTGGTTGGGACCGGCGCCGTAGTCCCCGAAGGCCTCGGCGCTGGCGCTGCCGAGAAAGACGGCGCCCGCGGCGGTGAGGGAGGGTAGCCAGGCCTCCGGATCTGCCACGCAGAGCGCCAGGTGTTCGGGTGCCCAGGTCTGGGCCAGGGCCACCGCCAGCTCGCGATCCGCGCACACCAGCCGGCCGTGGCGGGCCAGGCTCTGGGCCAGGATCTCGCGGCGGGGTGAGGCCTCGGCGCGGGTCGTCAGTTCCCGGGCGACGGCTTCGAGCAGGCCCCGGTCCCCACTGACGAGGACGGCGGCGGCGTCGGGATCGTGCTCGGCCTGGGCCAGCAGGTCCTCCGCCAGCCAGGCGGGGTCAGCGTTGCCATCGGCCAGGACGAGCAGCTCCGTGGGGCCCGCCAGGGCGTCGATGCCGCAGGTGCCCAGGAGCTGGCGTTTCGCCTCGGCCACGAAGCGGTTGCCGGGGCCGGCCACAAGGTCCACAGCGGGTTCCCCGAAGGCCAGCCAGCCCAGGGCCTGGGCGCCGCCCAGGGGGAGGAGTTCCTCCAGGCCCAGTTCGGCCGCGCAGGCCAGCACGAGGGGATCCACGCCCCAGGCGCCGGGCAGGGTGGCCTGGGGCCGGGGCGGCGTCACGCCGATGATCCGGCCCACGCCGGCGACCTGGGCCGGGATGACCGTCATGGCCAACGTCGAGGGGTAGAAGGCCCGGCCGCCGGGGATGTACACGCCCGCGGCGCCCAGCGGGACCCAGCGCTCGCCCACGGTGCCGCCGCCGGGAAGCGGCAGCTCCAGGTCGCGGAGGCAGGTCCGCTGCCCCTCGGCGAAGCGCCGGACGCTCGCGGTCAGGTTCCGCAGCGCGGCCATGAGGTCGGGGCGTTCCCGGTCAAGGCGGGTCCGGGCTTCCGCCAGGGCCTCCACGGGAATGCGGAGGGCGGCCGGATCCAGGCGCACGCCGTCGAGGCGCCCGGTCCAGTCCAGGGCGGCGTCGAGGCCGCGGGTCCGTACGTCGGCCAGGATGGTGGCCACCGTCCCCCGCGTGTCCTCCTCCGTCTCGCCGCTCCGCGCCAGGGAGGCCACCCACCGGGGCAGCTCCGCCCGGTCCGTCAGATCAGCAATGGAGATGAAGCCACACCTGTGCACCTCTCGGGTGAAGGACCAGCATGCCGCCTTCCGGCCTTGGGCACAAGGGCCGAAGACGACGGACGCTCCAGGGCTCATCCCGCCAGGTCGCGGCGGAGGATCTCGGCGATGCGGGCGCCTGCGTGGCCGTCGCCGTAGGGGAACCTCGGGCGCGCCATCTCGGCGTAGGCGCCAGAGTCGCTCCAGAGCCGCTCGACCTCGGTGTCGAACCGCCCGGGATCGCTCCCGACCAGCCGGACGCCCCCGGCCTCGACGGCCTCGGGCCGTTCCGTCACCTCCCGGAAGACGAGGACGGGGCGCCCGATGGCGGGGGCCTCCTCCTGGATGCCTCCGCTGTCGGTGAACACCAGGTAGGCCTCCCGCATGACGGCCACCAGTTCCGGGTAGTCCAGAGGCTCGAGGAGGTCCACGTTGGGGAGCCCTCCCAGGTGGGTCCGGGCCGGCTCCTGGACCCTGGGGTTCGGATGGACCGGGTAGGCCAGGCGGGCGGTGGGATGGCGCCGCGCGAAGCGGCCCAGCGAATCCAGAATGCGTTCCAGGGGCGCGCCGAAGTTCTCCCGGCGGTGGAGCGTGACCAGCACCCGCCGCTCGCCGGGTGCGAGGGCCCGCAGCGAGGGGGGGCGCGCCAGATCCGGGCGCGCGGCGGTCTCCAGGAGCGCATCAATGACCGTGTTCCCCACCA
>DAIDKC010000340.1 GCA_027451045.1 Holophagaceae bacterium
TGGGCGCGTCCAACGATGTGGTCTGCGCGGGCATCGAGCACAAGCTGGGCATCCACGGCTCGCCCACGTGCAGCCTGGTGTTCGGTTCCTCCTCGGGCAGCCAGGGCTTCCTCCTGGGCGCCGAAGGCCAGGGCCTGCCCCTCATGTTCCAGATGATGAACGCCGCGCGCTACGAAGTGGGCGTGCAGGGCCTCGCCATCGCCGCCGCCGCGCACAAGGCCGCCCTGGCCTATGCCCGGGAACGCCTCCAGGGCAAGCTCTTCTCCAACAAGGCCGCAGGCGCCGGGCCGGCCCCCATCGTCCAGCATCCCGATGTGCGCCGCTCCCTGCTCATGCAGTCCGCCTACCTCCAGGCCATGCGCGCCCTCGCCTCGTACACCGGCTGGTGCATGGACATGGCCCACGCCAGCCAGGGCGAGGCCCGCGACCACTGGCAGGGATTCGTCGAGCTGTTCACCCCCATCTGCAAGGCCTGGTGCTCCGACTGGGGTTTCCGGGTCACCGAATGGGCCCTCCAGACCTACGGCGGGTACGGCTACACCATGGAGTACCCGGCGGAGCAGTACCTCCGCGATGCCAAGATCGCCTCCATCTACGAGGGCACCAACGGCATCCAGGCGCTGGACCTCGTCGGCCGCAAGTTCCGCATGCAGGACGGGCGCCCCCTCCAGCAGCTCCTGGCCATGGCCGCGGAGACCGCCGCCACTCTGGGCGGGGACCCGGTCCTCGGGCCCTCGGCCCGGCAGCTCGGCAGTGCGGTGAAGACCGCGGGCGAGGTCCTGCGGGACCTCCCCACCCGCCCCGACGCCCTGCTCCTGAGCACCCTCAATGCCGTTCCCATCCTGGACATGCTGGGTCACGTCTTCGGGGGAACCTTCCTGCTCCAGCAGGCCCGGGTGGCCGCCGGGAAGCTCGCATCCCTGATGCAGGCGCGGAGTGTGCCGGCGGGAGATGCCCCGGCGCGGGCCGCCCTCCTGGAGGCCAGCCCGGAAGCGGCCTTCTACCACAACAAGATCCAGGCCGCCCTCGCCTTCGCCCACCGGGCCCTGCCCCAGGTCCAGGCCCTGGCCCTGGCCATCCAGGCCGGAGACACCTCCCCCATGGACGCGGTGCTGTAGCACCGCCAAGCCGCGCCACCGCCTCCAGGATCCCCGGCCCGGGCCCCTCCCGGGCCGGGGCCCGTTAGACTGGATCCCATGGTTGGAGCCCCCATGTCCCTGCTCGTCTCGAATGTCCGCATCGTGGATCCTGCGCAGTCCCTGGACGGCCCCGGGGCCCTCCTGGTGGCAGACGGGAAGGTGGTCGCCCTGGGGGCGGAGGCCGCGTCCCATCCCCAGGCCCAGGGCGCCGAGGTCGTCAATGGCGGCGGGGCCCTCCTGGCGCCGGGCCTCGTGGACCTCCACGTGCACTTCCGCGAGCCGGGGCAGACCCGCAAGGAGAGCATCGAGACCGGCAGCCGGGCCGCGGTGGCGGGGGGCTTCTCCTCCGTCTGCGCCATGGCCAACACCAAGCCCGTGAACGACAGCGTGGCCATCACGGAGATGATGCTCACCCGGGCCGCCAAGGTGGACCTCTGCCGCTACTTCCCCATCGGGACCGTCAGCCGCGAGATGAAGGGCGAGGAGCTCTCCGACATGGGCACGCTCAAGGCCGCCGGCTGCGTGGCCTTCTCCGACGACGGCCAGCCCGTCATGAACGCCTCGCTCATGCGCCGGGCCCTGGAGTACACGCGCTGGCTGGAGGTCCCCGTGGTGGCCCACGAGGAGGACCGCGATCTGGCCGGCAAGGGCTACATGCACGAGGGCACCGTAAGCGCCTCGCTCGGCTGCCTGGGCATCCCCGCGGCCGCCGAAGAAGCGATGGTGGCCCGGGACATCGTCCTGGCCGAGCACACGGGCGGCCATCTGCACCTGGCCCACCTCAGCACCAAGGGCTCCCTGCGCCTGGTGCGAGAGGCCAAGGCCCGGGGCCTGAACGTCACCTGCGAGGTGACGCCCCACCACTTCGCCCTGTCGGACAAGGAGCTGATGAAGTTCGACAGCGATTACAAGATGAACCCGCCCCTGCGCAGCGAGGCCGACATCCAGGCCGTGCTGGAGGCCCTGGCGGACGGCACCGTGGATGCCATCGCCACGGACCACGCGCCCCACGGCTGGGACGACAAGGAGGTGGAGCTGCCCATCGCCGCCTTCGGCGTCATCGGCCTGGAGACCGCCCTGCCCCTCACCCTGGAGCTGCTGGTGAACCGCAAGGTCATCTCCCTGGCCCGCGCCGTGGCGCTGCTGACCAGCGGCCCCGCCCGCGTCTTCCACCTCGACCGCCAGGGCGTCGGCAGCCTCAAGCCCGGCGCCCCCGCCGACTTCGTCCTCTTCGACCCCGCGAAGCAGATCCAGGTGGACCGCGCCTTCATCCAGTCCAAGTCCTACAACACCCCCTTCAAGGGCTGGACCCTCCCCGGCAAGGTCCTCGGCACCTGGGTCGGCGGGAAGCGGGTGTGGGGCTGAGGGACTGAAGCACCATTTAGATTGGGATTGACGGGCTTTGCGATCCGGCATTAGCTAGGAGCGGCCCACACCTACCATTGCCTTTTCCAGTTCACGCGAACCTGTGGGCTATCCCATGGATTCGCTTGACCCATAGTGAGCCGTCACATAATCGCCTAAGAAGCCGAACTGAAGCCCGCCCTCACGGCCATGTGGCGGCGGTTGTGGGGATGATGCGGGCCCTGGGATTCGACAGGCTGTTCGCCACGCGCAGGAGCCGGAAGCGGGATGCGGCGAGCTTCCTCAAAGGCATGGAGGGTGACGCGATCAACGCCCTCCTCTGCGGTGTCGGTCATAACCTGAGGAAGAGCCTGGCCCGCCTCAGGGTGTTTTTGCGCCGGATGGGCGCGCCCAGGAAGGTCGTCCAGGGGCTGTTGGTCCGACTCGAAGCCGGAGAAAGCCCTCGGCATGCCCTTTCAGCAGCCTGATCCCCCATGGCGGGGTTTGCAGAACCGGCTAGGTGCTATCGGACGAGTTCCCGATTGGCGATGCTTTATTCCCGATCGGCGAAATCAGCGACAAAATGATTAATGATCATGATAGTTTCTGGTCGAGGTGTTTCATGGTCTCATGAACGCTTTCAAGCCTATCGGCTTGTCTTTTCTTCTATGGAGAACATATGGCCAAGAAGCTTCATCTCACCAAAGAGACCCTACGGATTCTTAATCCCATGGAAGCCATGGGTGCGTTTGGAGGCGGGGGTGGCATCCTTCAAAAAAATGCGTCCATTGACACCTGCGAGTGCAATGCGGGGGGTTCTGGTTACTCTGGTTACAGTTGTGGCTGCCAAGGTGGAG
>DAIDKC010000341.1 GCA_027451045.1 Holophagaceae bacterium
CCAGCTCCTGGTCCAGGGTGGTCTCGTTGCGGTCCCAGTCCAGCAGCACCTGCCGGATGTCCAGGCGGTGGAGGAGAGCCTCCGTGGGCGGGGGTGCCGGGGGAGCCGCCAGGGCCAGGTCCGGGGGCGGCTCCGCCGCCAGCCGGGTTGCGAGGGTGGATGCGGGGACCCCCGCCGCCAGGGCCAGGGAGGCTTCGGCCCGGCGCAGGGTTTCCTGGGCGGCCAGGCGCGCCGCCTGGGCCTGGCCTGCGGACTGGGCGGTGGCGGCCCGCTCGGGTGCGGCGATCTCCCCCAGCGCCAGGCGCCGGTCCTGGAGGGCCAGCAGCCGGGTCCACAGCGCGGCGCTCTCGTCCGCCAGGGAGGCGGCCTCCCGGGCCTGGCGCCAGTCCACCAGGGCCCGGCGCACCTGCATCCGGAGGTTCCAGGCGGTGTCCGCCACGCCGAGCTGGGCGGCCTGGACCTGGAGTTCGGCCTGACGGATCCTCAGGCGGCGCTTGCCGCCCAGCTCCACGGGGATCGTCAGGCCGTAGGTGAGTGTCCACGGCCGGGGGCTGCTGCCCTCCGTGCGGGTGGCCCCGAAGCCGAAGGCGGGATTGGGGCGCGCCCGGGCCGTCAGAATGCCCGCCCGGGCGGTCTCCAGCTCGGCCCGGGCCAGGGCCAGGTCCGGGTGGTCCTGCCAGGCCACGGTGGTCAGGGCGGTGGCCAGATCCCCCGCTGGCAGCGGGACGGTGCGCTGGAGGGTCCGGAAGGTCCGGCCGGGATCGAGCGTGGCCCGAGGGGGGCGGGTGCAGGCTCCGGCCAGGAGCAGCAGGGCGAGGGGCGGAAGGAGGGCACGGCCGCGCATGCCTCCGTTCTAGTCCTCCCGCCTGATCCCTGGCTGATGCCCACCTGATGATCCGATCAGGTTCGAGGCACCATCAGGCGGGCCAGGGTTCCGCCGCCTTCGCGGCGCAGCACCTCCAGGCGTCCCCCATGGAGCCGGGCGATGCCCTGGACGATGGCCAGCCCCAGCCCGGCTCCGCCGGAACCCCGGCTGCGGGAGGGGTCGGGGCGGAGGAATCGCTGGCCGATGCGGGCGATGATCTCGGGAGGGATGCCTGGGCCGTGGTCGGCGACCTCCAGGGCCACGCCCTCCGGTACGGCCCGGGCCGACAGTCGCACGGGCGTGCCCGCGGGCGCATGGCGAAGGGCGTTGGCCAGGAGGTTGTGCAGGGCCCGCCACAGGAGGGTGGGATCGCCCGTCACTGTCAGGTCCGGGGGCGCATCCACTTCCAGCGGCACCTGTCGCTCTTCCGCCAGCGGCTCGAAGGGAGCCCGGACCCGCGCCAGCAGGTCCGCCGCAGGCAGGCTGAGGGATTCGAGCACGGTGGCGGGGTCCTCCGTGCGGGCCAGGAAGAGCATCTGCTCGATCATGTCGCCCAGATGCCCGAGGGTCTCCATCATGCTCGAGAGGCGGTCGCCCGCGGCCTCGGGCAGGTCGGGCTGGGCCAGGAGCCCTTCCACTTCCAGCCTCAGGGCGTGGATGGGCGTGCGCAGCTCGTGGGCCATGTCGGCGTTGAGGGAGCCCAGGCGGGTGAAGGCCTCCTCCAGGCGCGCCAGGGTGGCGTTGAGGGAGGTGGTGAGGGCCCGGAGCTCCCGCGGGGCCTGTTCCGCC
>DAIDKC010000342.1 GCA_027451045.1 Holophagaceae bacterium
GAGCAGGCGGTCCCCCCTCGCTCATGACAGGGCCAGGATGGCCTTCAGGCGGGCGAGGCCCTCCACCCTCCCCCGGCCGGCAGGCAGGCGCAGCACCACCAGGGCATCGTCCCGGCCCGCCACCACCCAGGCGCGGGTACCCCCATGCCGTGTCGGGGCCGTGGCCGGGAGGATCCACCAGCCGTCCCGGCCCAGCAGGAACTTGATGTCCACGAAGTAGCCCGAACAGTACCGCTGGAGCGCGGTAAGCAGGTCCATCTGCAGGGGGTCCTCGAGCCAGGCGGCCAGGCCCGAGGGGCTGGCCTGGAGCAGGTCGCCCCGGCCGATCCAGGCGGGGGTGATCTCCGGCAGGCCGTCTCCGGGCGCCACGCGGTCCCCGAGAAAGGGGCCGAAGACCTCCAGGAGCTGGAAGCGCGCGACGCTCCCGCCCTCCTCCTGGCGCCAGCGGGCCATGGAGGCCGCGCCCCAGGCCAGGAAGGCCCGGTCGCACCCCTTCCGGAAGGCCCCCTCGAGGTCCACCCTGCCGTGGCCCTCGGCGCCTCCGCAGGGGAAGGGGGCATCCCCCCCCGTGCACCGGTAGCGCACCCCCTGGCTGTCCCATTCCAGGCCCACCAGCTTCAGCCACAGCATCCGGGCCAGCCCGCCGATGGGCGCGGGGCGCGCCACGTCCCCGTAGGTCCGGGGCGGCGCATCCTCCTCGCAGACCACCAGCCCCTCGCCCGGGCGCAGGGGACCCGGCTTGGGCAGCGACCCGGCGTGCAGCGCCACGACCGCGCTTCCCGCCAGGACGAGGTTCCTGAAGCTCCGGCCCGCCCCTGCCATGGTTGCCCCCTGCCAGGGATCCTACCTGCATCCGGCCCTGGCAGACTGGAGCCATGTCCGAGCGCCGTGTCCTCGCGAACCTCCGGGGCCTGCTGACCCCCGATCCCGCCCGCGCCTGGGCCGTGGACAGGATTCCCGACGCCGCCCTGGCGATGGACGGGGACCGGGTGGCCTGGATGGGGCGCGCCACGGACCTGCCGGCCGCCTGGGCCGGCGCGCCAAGGCTGGATGGCGGCGGTGCCTGGGCCACACCGGGTTTCGTGGACCCGCACACCCACCTGCTCTTCGGCGGAAACCGCTCGGGCGAGTTCAACCGCCGCCTGCACGGTGCGACCTATCAGCAGATCGCCGCAGAGGGGGGAGGCATCCGCGAGACGGTGCGGGCCACCCGCGCCGCGTCCGTGGCGGAGCTGGTGGAGGCCGGCGAGTCCCGCCTGAGCGCCTTCCGGGAGCGGGGCGTGGTGCACCTGGAGGTGAAGACCGGCTACGGCCTGGAACTGGAGGCGGAATCCCGCCTGACGGCTGCCTACGCCGAGCTGCGGCGCCGGGGCTGGAGCTTCGACGTGACCCTCCTTTCCGCCCACGACCTCGCCCCCGAATTCGGCGGGGACGCAGAGGCCAACGCCCGCGTCGTGGCCGAGGACTGGCTGCCGGAGCTGGTGCGCCGTCACCCGGGCGCCGCCGCGTTCTGCGATGTCTTCGTGGAGGCCGGCGTGTTCTCCGTGGACCAGGGCCGGCGGATCTTCGAGGCCGGGAAGCGGCTGGGCCTCCGCCCCCGGGTGCATGCCGACGAGCTGACCTGGACCGGCGGCGCCGAACTCGCGGCAGCAGTCGGCGCCGCCAGCGCGGACCACCTCATGTTCTGCAGCGAGGCCGGCATGAGGGCCATGGCCGCGGCGGACGTCACCCCGGTGCTGCTGCCAGGCACGACCCTCTTCCTCGGCATGCGCGACTGGGCCCCGGCGCGGAAGATGATCGAGGCCGGCTGCCGCGTGGCCCTGGCCACGGACTTCAATCCCGGCTCCTGCCCCTGCGTGGACCCCCTCACCATCCTGCGCCTGGGCTGCCTGCAGCTGCGGATGACCTTCGAGGAGGCGTTCACCGCCCTGACCCTCCACGCCGCCCGCAGCCTGGGCCGCGCCGACCTCGGCCACCTGCACCCCGGCGCCAGGGCGGACGTGCTGCTGTGGAATGTGGGAGAGATGCTGGAGGTGGTGTACTGGGTCGGCGAACCCTATCGGCCGCGGTTCCTCCCGGCATGATTCCGCCCAAGCGCGGACAGGCCTCGGCAGGGGACATCAAGTCCCCTGCACTCGTTGCCGTGCTAAGGCGGAGGGTCGGCGAACCCTACCGGCCGAGGTTCCTGGCGGCCTGACTAGCCCGCGGCCGGAGCGTCCTCCGGCCGCCTGCCGTGCATCAGCTCCACGACGGCCTGGTAGAGGCCCCGCTGGTCCTCGTGGCGCTGGTAGGCGCGGGTGATGTAGCGGACCCGCACCTCGATGCCGTTGCTTGTGGGCCGGACGTTGATCCCCGGCTGGGCGGAGAAGGCCTGCACGCGGTACTTCCCGGTGGCATGCTTCCATTCCTCCTCCGCCAGCCGGGCGTTGGCTTCGGTCTCGCGGGTCACCAGCTTCTGGATGCCGTCAATGATGGGATAGGGGTCCTGCCCCGGCGGGATGAGCACGTTCAGCTCGTCCCACATCCACTGGCCGGAGGTCGAGAAATTGAAGTAGTGGCCCTCGATGGCGAAGCTGTTCACGAAGGCCACCCGACGGCCCGTGGGATGGCCCGCATCGGACCAGCTGCCCGTCTCCAGCAGCACCGTGCGCAGCAGACCGATCTCCACCACCTCGCCGCCCACGCCCTTGATCTCCACCCAGTCGCCCACGTGGATCCCGTTGCGGCCCATGAGCACGAACCAGCCGAAGAAGGCCACGATGAAGTCCTTCAGGGCCACCGTGAGACCGGCGCCCGCCAGGCCCAGGACGGTGGTGGTCTGGGCCGGCACCCCCAGGACCACGAAGACGATGATCAGGAGGCCCAGGCCGAGCGACCCCAGGGACAGGATGGATGCGGCGGTCCCGCCCCGCTGCCCCTCCCGGAGGGCCCTCCGGCTGCGCCGGGCCAGGCGCATCACGAGGAAGACGGCCAGCAGTACGCCCAGGACCGCCAGCACCGAGGCCAGGAGGCGATGCAGGGCGAGCTGGCCATAGGCCCAGGCGAGCCCCGCCCAGCTGTCGTACACGGTCGCGAGATCCTCCTCGTCCTGGAGGCGCCTGCCGAGGCTGGCCAGGGTGCGCTGGGCGTCCATGAAGTGCTGGAGGGTGCTGATGGCGGCTTCGGCCTCCATCCGCGTGGCGTTCCTGGCGCGCTCCTTGACGAAGCCTGCTGCCCACTGCTTGGTGGCCTGGCGGTCCGCGCGCTGGCGGGCCACCTCCCGGGCCACGGCGTCGCGGCGCTGGCGCAGCACCTGGGCCTTCTGGAGCTCGGCCTCGCGCGCCTGTTCCAGGCGGGCCAGCTTGGTCCGCTGGGCCAGCCATTCGCGCAGGCGGCCCACCAGGCTCCCGCCCTGGGCCGGGGCGGCCAGGGGCGTCGCCAGGGGCTCGTTCTGGGCCGCATCGTGGGCCGCCCGGAGCCGGCGGATCCAGGCCTGGGGATCCCCGCCCGCCTGCTCGAGGCTGGTGACCGCGTCCTGCAGTTCGTCCTGGTCCAGGTCCAGCTGGGCCTTGGCCACTTCCAGCTGGTCGGACAGGGACTCCTTCCGGGCCCCGTCCGCCTTGGCCACGGCCTGGCCGAGCCTTGCGATTTCCCGCTGGCTGGCCGCCACGGCGTCCTGGGCGGCAGCCCGGGCGTCCATCAGGGCCTGGAGGGCCGGCGTGGCCGTCGGCGGGTGGGCCGCGGCCTCCCGCAGGGCATCCGCGAAGGCCAGGTCCACCTCATGGTTGGCCAGGCGCACGGCCTGTTGGGCCAGATCCCGCTCGTCGGGAGTGGCCGCCAGGCCGGCCAGGAGCTTGGCGGTCCGCAACGGCCCCTCGTCCACGGCGGGCTCCACCGGCGCCGGAAGCGGGGCGGGGGCGGGTTTGGCCCCCAGGGGGCCCTTGGCTTTCGCGGCCTTCCGGGCGGGCTTGACGGGCCGGTGGAAGACGGGGTGCCGGAAGTTCGCGGCGGGATCGGTCCCGCCGGTGGCGACATATCCCGCGAGGGCGGCGGCCGCGAGGGCGGTCAGCGCCAGTCCGAGGACCCAGGGCCTGAGGCTCATGGTTCCACGAAAGCACGGACCGGCGCTCCCGCCAACGGGAATCGGGTACGAACAAAGCCCCGGGCCGATTCCCGGGGCTGCTCCTGCGGGCGTGGACGCCTACTGGTCGCCGCGCGTCGAGGCGTCCTGGACGATACGGTAGATGCGCTCCTTGGCCCTCAGCTTCGTCTTCTTCAGCTCGACCTCCTCCAGGGATTCCCGGGCCGACAGGCTGGGTTTGCGCTGGAGATCGCTGAGCCGGAGATCCGCGGCGCGATGCTCCTCCATGAGCTTGCGGAACTCGAAGTGCTCCTTCATCAGACGTTCTTGAAGGTCGGGACGCAGAAAATCCATGGAACCTCCTCGACAATGGGACAGGGCCGGACCAGCCCGGGCGGGTTTCGGTGGCCCAAGGTTATGACCCCGGCACCGGGCGTCAAGGGGGTTTTGGGAAGGCCACGGAAGCCATGCGTATGCAGGATTTCCGTGGCATCCTACCCCCATGTCCCTCGCCATCCGGAACCTGGTCCTGGAGCGCCCGGACGGGGTTCACCTCCTCGGTCCCCTGGATCTCGACCTGGCCCCGGGAAACCGCCTGGGGGTGGTGGGCGAAAGCGGGTCGGGCAAGACCCTCCTCGTCCGCGCCCTGTTCGGCCTCCTGCCGGCCGGCGTGCGACAGGTCCGGGGCTCGGTCGCCCTCCAGGGGCGTCCCCTGGCCGGGCCGGAGCCGCCTCCCGGGCTGGCCTGGGTCCCCCAGGATCCGGGCCAGGCCCTGAACCCGCTGCTCACCGTCGGGCAGCATCTGGCCCTGCTCCCCTGGGTGTTCCGGAAGGAAGCCGCCCGGCAGGCCCTGCCGAGGCTCCGGCCCCTCCTGGCGCGCCTGCGCCTTCCGGAGGACCGCGCCTTCCTCCGCCGGCGCCCCCACCAGCTCTCCGGGGGTCAACGCCAGCGGGTCTGCCTGGCCATGGCCCTCAGCTGCGACCCGGCCCTCCTCGTCCTGGACGAGCCCACTGCGGCGCTGGACCGGGGCGCCACGGAGGCCTTCCGGGACCTGGTCCTCGAACTGCAGCGGGAGCGCCGCCTGGGATTCCTGTGGATCACCCACGACCTGGACCTGGCCGGAGCGGCCTGCGAACGCCTCCTGGTGCTCTACGGGGGGCAGGCGGTGGAGGCCGGCCCCGCGTCCCGCCTCCTCACCGCCCCCCGCCATCCCTACACGGCCCGTCTCCTGGCCGCCAGCCGGGGGGAGCCTTCCTCCGATGGAGGCATCCTCGGCGCCCCTGAGGACCGCCCTCCGGGATGCCCCTTCCGGCCCCGCTGCGGAAGGGCCAACCCGGCCTGCATCCCTCCGGTTTCCTGGCGGGCCGGCCCGGTGGGAGAATTCCGTTGCACCGATCCCCTCCCGGGCCCAGACTAGGCCCACATGTCCCGACATTTGAGCCTTTTCGCCCAGTGCCGGCTGGAGGTGGACCCGCCCGATGTCCACGACCTCCATCCGGTCCTGGCCGCCTCGGCGCCGGTCTCCTGGCGCCTCCCGCTGGCTCTCAGCCTCGGCCTGACGGGCCTCCTGCTCTACGCCCTGTCGCTGGACCTGTTCGACGGGCCCCACCCCCTGGCTTCCCACGCCCCGGTGCGGTCGGCCACCCACTCGGTCACTCTCCTGCTGGGGCCCCCAGCCCGCCTGCCCAAGAGGCCGGAAGCCCCGGGAGGCGCGGGACACCGGCGGGGAACGGGCCCCCAGGACCCCCGGCTGGCCTCGAGGGTCACCACGCCCAGCGCGACCCGGGACGCGGCGGATCCCGCCTCTCTGACCGCCCTGCCCACGGAGGCCAAGCTCCTGCCCTCCCTGGATCCCGCCTCGCCGGTCCAGGCCGGAGGCAACGGGCTGGAGCAAGGCGGGGGCCAGGATGCGGCGCGGGGGCCTGGCGGATCTCCCGATCACCGTGTGGTTCCCATCCGGCAGGTCCGCCTTTTCGCCAACTACTTCCCCTGGGAGGTCAAGGCCGCCCGGAAGCCCGTCCGCGTGCGCCTGCTGATCGGCCCGGATGGCGTACCCCTGTCGGCCACCGCCATGTCGGGCCCCGAATTCCTCCGCGCCGCCGCCGTGAAGGCAGCCCTGGAATGGCGCTTCGAGCCCCTGGCGCCCCATGGAATCGAAGCCCCGCTCGTATTGACCATCACCTTTCTCCCGTACTTCATCCCCGCCAGTCGTTCCGGCCCAGGGCCCCATTGATCGGGCCAGGCCCCCGTCACCGCGTGCCTTCGGCGCGCGGCAGGCATCTCCTGGCACCCGGGTCCTCCCCGTGAGACCATGGGATGCAAGGTCCCGCTGGAGGCGGGTCCGGTTCGAAGGGTTCCCCATGCTGACCTTGCCGCTGATGAAAGCGTTGACGTTCGACGACGTCCTCCTCGTGCCCGGGTATTCCGAGGTGCATCCGAACCAGGTGGACCTGGGAAGCCGGCTGACGAGGGACATCGCCCTGCGCATCCCGCTGCTCTCCGCGGCCATGGACACGGTCACCGAGAGCCGCATGGCCATCGCCCTGGCCCAGCTGGGCGGCATCGGCATCATCCACAAGAACCTCAGCCCCGAGCGCCAGGCCGAGGAGGTGGACAAGGTGAAGCGGTCGGAATCCGGCATGATCACCGACCCCATCACCATCGAGCCCGACGCGCCCATCCGCGATGCCGAGGCCCTCATGGCCAAGTTCCGCATCAGCGGAGTACCCGTGGTGGAGGGGCACCGGCTGGTGGGCATCCTCACCAACCGCGACCTGCGCTTCGAGACCCGCTGGGACATCCCGGTGCGCGAGGCCATGACCAAGGACAACCTCATCACGGTGCCCGTGGGCACCACGCTCCAGGAGGCCCGCGCCATCCTCCAGAAGCACCGCATCGAGAAGCTGCTGGTGGTTGACGCCCAGGGCCAGCTCAAGGGCCTCATCACGGTCAAGGACATCGAGAAGTCCATCGAGTACCCCAACGCCTGCAAGGACGGCCTCGGCCGGCTGCGCGTGGGCGCGGCGGTGGGCGTGGGCAAGGAGCTCCTGGAACGGGCCGCGGCCCTCATCGAGGCCAAGGTGGATGTGCTCTGCCTGGACAGCTCCCACGGCCACAGCAAGGGGGTCGTCGAGGCCGTGAAGGCCCTCAAGCAGGCCCATCCCCACACGCCCGTCATCGCGGGCAACGTGGCCACCTACCAGGGCGCGAAGGACCTCGCCGCCTCCGGCGCCGACGCCGTGAAGGTGGGCATCGGGCCCGGCTCCATCTGCACCACCCGCATCGTCACCGGCGCCGGCATGCCGCAGATCACGGCCGTGGCCGAGGCCAGCCGCGCCTGCCGGGAGGCCGGCATCACCTGCATCAGCGATGGCGGGATCAAGTTCAGCGGCGATATCGCCAAGGCCATCGCCGCCGGGGCGGACGCGGTGATGATCGGAAGCCTCTTCGCCGGCACGGACGAGGCGCCCGGCGAGACGATCTTCTATTCGGGCCGCACCTTCAAGTCCTACCGCGGCATGGGCAGCCTGGGCGCCATGAAGCAGGGCAGCAAGGACCGCTACTTCCAGGAAGGCAAGGACGACACCAAGCTCGTGCCCGAGGGCATCGAGGGCCAGGTGCCCTACAAGGGCCGCATGGCCGACCTCGTCACCCAGCTCATGGGCGGCCTCCGCGCCGGCATGGGCCTCTCGGGCGGCAGGGACATCGCGGACTTCAAGGCCAAGGCCGGCTTCGTGGAGATCAGCGGCGCCGGCCTGCGGGAGAGCCATGCCCACGACGTCATGATCACCAAGGAAGCCCCCAACTACCGGATGGAGTAGGCCCCCCGCCACCCGCGATCGCAAGCCGAAGGCGCCGCCGGAGCGGATGCGGGACCTGCACCTACGGCCGGAGGGTCCCCATCATGCGGGGATAGGGAATGGTTTCTCTGACATGGGGCAGCTTGCAGATCCACGCCACGGCGCGCTCCAGGCCCATGCCGAAGCCGGCGTGGGGGACACTGCCGTACTTGCGGACATCGAGGTACCACTCGTAGTCGGCGCGGTTCAGGCCGTGGTGGGCGATCTGGTCCAGGAGGTACTGGAGGCTGGAGGCGCGCTCGCCTCCGCCGATGACCTCGCCGTAGCCCTCGGGAGCCAGCAAGTCGGCGCCCAGGGCCAGGCGGTCGTCCTGGGGATCAGGCTCCATGTAGAAGGCCTTGAATGCCTTGGGGAAGCGGTGCACCCAGAGGGGCCGGTCCAGGGCATTCATGAGGATGGTCTCGTCGTCGTTGCCGAAGTCCTCGCCCCACTGGATGTCGCTGCCCAGTTCGTGGAGCTTCCCGACCGCCTCGGTGTAGGTCATGCGGGCGAAGGTCTCGCCCAGGGCCGATTCCAGGGGCGCGGTGTCGCGCTCGAGGATCTTCAGCTCCTCCTGGCGTCCCTCCAGCACGCGCTGGAGGAGGAACTTCACCATGCGCTCGCCCAGGGCCATGACGTCGTCCAGGTGGGCGAAGGCCACCTCGGGCTCCACCATCCAGAACTCCGTGAGGTGGCGCCGGGTCTTGCTCTTCTCCGCGCGGAAGGTCGGTCCGAAGCAGTACACCTTGCCGAAGGCCGCGATGCCGGGCTCCTGGTAGAGCTGGCCCGACTGGCTGAGGAAGGCCATGCCCTCGTGGAAGTACTCCGTGCCGAAGAGGGTGCTGGTGCCCTCGCAGGCGCTGGGGGTGAGGATGGGGGCGTCCAGCAGGGTGAAGCCGGCGCCGTCGAAGAAGTCCCGGATGCCCTTCACCAGGGTGTGCCGGATGCGGAGGATGGCCCACTGCCGCTTGCTGCGCAGCCAGAGGTGCCGGTTCTCCATGAGGAACTCGGTGCCGTGCTCCTTGGGCGTGATGGGGAAGTCGGTGCTCCCGCCGATGAGCTCCAGGGCCTTCACCAGCAGCTCGGGCTGGCCGGTCTTCGGGTGCTGCTGCACCACGCCGGTGACGGCGATGGCCGCCTCCTGGGTGAGCTTCCCGGCCAGCTCGTAGCTCTCCGGATCGGCCTCGGCGGCCCCCACCACGCACTGGACGAAGCCCGAGCCGTCGCGGAGCTCGATGAAGCGCGTCTTGCTGGTGCGGGCATTGCGGACCCAGCCCCGCAGCCGGACGGTCTCGCCGATCTGGCCGGCGAGGAATCGGACTTCGGTGAAGGCGGGGCTGATCACGGGGCTCTCCGGGGCCAAAGCTCCATTGTGCCCGGGGAGGCGGGCCGGCTCCAGCCGGGGCCGGTCAGTCGCGCCGGCGCCGCTCCATCCGCAGCTTCCCGCTGATGGCCACCTGCATGCCCCGCAGGTGGGCCAGGACCCGCTCCAGCTTCTGGCGCGCGATGTCCTGGAACTGGACCTGCTGGATGAGGGCGAAGATCGTGTCCTGGAGTTCCTGGTTCGACCGCTCCAGCTCGGCCACGGCCTTCTCGTGGCCCTTGAGGCGGCCGAGGCTGGCCTCCTGCTTGAGGAATCCCAGCCCCTTGAAGGCGCGGTCCACCCCGGCCAGCATCCCCTCCACCCGATCCAGCACCTTGGCCATCTCCTGCTCGGTATAAGAGATGGAGGACTCGATCTGGGGGATGACCTTCCCGCCCTCCTCCTTGGGGGGGGCCAGCTCGATGAGGCGGCGCAGGTCCGCGTCGAGACGCTCCTCCAGGCTCAGGGCGGTGCCCGCGTCCGAGAGGGCATGGGCCCGGCCCAGGCCCTGGCTCGCCACCAGGGCGGCATCCAGGACCGGCACCACCCGGCCTGCGTCCAGGATGAACGTCTCCACCCACGCCCCCTCGATGCCTGCCAGGAGGGGACTCGGCGGCACCAGCTCGTCCGCAGGGACGGCCAGCACGGCCTCCACGCCGTCCACCATGAGGCACGACGGACTGCCCGCCAGGTCCAGGACCAGGATGGAGCCCCCGGAGGCAGCCCGGGGGGGCAGGCCCATCCGGCTGCGCAGGTTCACCACGGGGATCACCCGGCCGCGAAGGTCCAGGAGGCCCTCCACGGCCTTGGGCATATGGGGCATGCGGTTCAGGTCCCGCCAGGGGCTGATCTCCGCGACACAGCGGAGGGGCAGGCCGTAGGTGCGCCCCTCCAGGCGGAAGGTGAGGAAGCGCAGGGTCTCGGCGGGTTCCGTCCCGCCCTTCCCCGGGGCCTTGGCATGGACCGTGAGGTTCACACCGCCTCCTGGACCGCCAGCTGAAGCAGCTCGGCCGGATCCAGGATCAGCACCACGCCGCCGTCACCCATGATGGAGGCGCCGCTGATGCCCGGCAGGCTCGCCAGGTACGGCGCCAGGGGCTTGATGACGATCTCCTGGCGCCGGACGAAATCGTCCACGATGATGCCCATGCGCCGCCCCGCGGAGGCGACCACGACCACCGGGAGTCCATCCTGCCCTGCGTCGGATCCACCCGGGGTGCGCAGGAGGGTCCGGAGGCTGGAGACCCCCAGCACCTCGCCCCGGAGGTCTATGGCCTGGCGGCGGGTGAGATGGGATACCCGGTCCGAGGGCACGATGAGGGTCTCCTCGACGGCGGTGCCCGGCAGGGCGAACACCTGGCCGTTGCTCTTCACCAGAAGGGCATCAATGATCGCGAGGGTGAGGGGCAGCTTGATGGTGAAGACGGAGCCCTTCCCCACGGTGGAGCGCACGCCGACGCGCCCGTTCAGCTTGCGGACGTTGGAGCGCACCACATCCATGCCCACGCCGCGGCCGGAGATGTCCGTCACCTTGGCCGCCGTGCTGAAGCCGGGCAGGAAGATCAGATCCACGGCCTCCTCGTCGGACATCTGGTCCGCCCGGTCCTGGGTGATCAGGCCCTTCTCCACGGCCTTCGCCCGGATGACCGCGGGATCAATGCCCTTGCCGTCGTCCTCGATCTCCACCACGACGCTGTCCCCCTCGTGGCGGGCGCGGAGGGTGACGGTCCCCGTCTCGGGCTTGCCGGCCTCCCGGCGGATCTCGGGGCTCTCGATGCCGTGGTCCGCGCTGTTGCGGATGAGGTGGATCATCGGATCGCCCAGCTCCTCGATGATGCTCTTGTCAATCTCGGTGTCCTCGCCCGACATCTGGAGGTCAATCTTCTTGCCGCTGGCCTTGGCCAGGTCCCGGACCATGCGGGGGAACTTGGAGAAGATCGTCTTGACCGGGACCATGCGGATGCCCAGCACCGACGCCTGGATCTCCTTGCTGACGTGGTCGAGGTAGACGGAGGCGTGCGCCAGCTCCTTGGCCACGCCGGCCGCCTCCTGCTCGTGGACCAGGGGCGTCAGCTGCTCGACCAGGTGGCTGATCATGGTCTTGCTGATGATCAGCTCGGCCACGATGTTCATGAACTGCTCGAGCTTGGCCTGGCTCACCCGGATGGTGTCCGAGGTGCCCATCTCGTCCCCGGCCCGGCGTCCCGTCTTCCGGCGCTCCTCCGGACCCTGGGCCGCGGGTTCCGGAGCCGGCGTGGCGGCGGGCTGGGCTTCCGCTGGAGCGCCCAGCGCCAGGGGATGGTAGCTGAAGCGGGCGTGGCTGATGCCTCCGAAGACCTTCTGGACCTCCTCCAGGGGCTCCGCAGTCTCCATGACGAGCAGCAGATCCAGGTGGAAGGCGCGGGGATCGAAGTTCTCGAGGTCCACCACCGGCTCCCTCGGAACCGCCTGGCTGTGGACCAGCTTGCCTACCAGGTCCACCATCTGGAGGATGCTGAAGGGATTGAAGGCGCTCCCGTAGATGGCGGTCTCGAGCTGCACGCGGGCGCCCAGGACGGGCCTGCCCCCCTTGAGGGCGGCTTCGGCGGCCCGGCGGCCCGCAGGATCCAGCGCACGCAGGGCATCGGGCAGCTGGAGCTCGCCTCCGGTGGAGGGCGCGGCGGCTGCCGCCGGAGCGGAGGCGCCACCCCTTCGGAGCAGCTCGAGGTTCGCGATGAGGTCGCTGACATCAGGATCGGCGGGCTCGCCCTGCTTGCGCACCTGGATCCTCACGTCCTCCACGAGGACCTTGAGTACATCCACCATCTCGAAGAGGAGGTCCATCACGCGGTCGCTGACCTCCATCCGGGCCTTCCGGAGGTCGTCCAGGAGGTTCTCCCCGATGTGGGCGAGGGACTGGACCTTCTGCAGGCCGAGGAAGCCCGCGGCTCCCTTGATGGTGTGCACGCTGCGGAAGATGGCGTTCAGGAGGTCCAGGTCGCCCGGGGCTTCCTCCAGAGCGAGGAAGTTCGTCTCGATCTGCTCGAAATGCTCCTGGGCCTCGACGAGGAAGTCCTCGTAGAAGCTGGGATCGTCAAGGGCGAACTCGCTCATCACTCACCCCTTCCGGCCTGGGAGGCTGTCTTCCGGCCCTGGAGCCCCTGGAGCTGGTGGGTCTCGGCATCCGTGAGCAGCTGCTGGATCTGGAGGAGGAAGATCATGCCCTGGTCCATCCGGGCCACCTTCTCGATGTAGCGGTTGGCTCCCACGGCCGTGACGGCGGGGGGCGGACCGAAGCGGTCCATCTCCACGGGACGCACCTCTTCGACGGCATCCACCACCAGTCCGGTGAAGACGCCGCCGATGGCCGTGATGAGGATCCGGGAGACCGAGGTGGCTTCGACCCGCTCGAGGCCGAACCGGGTGCGGAGGTCCACCACCGGCATCACCTCGCCGCGGAGGTTGATGACGCCCTCCACGAACTGGGGCGCCCGGGGCACCGGCGTGATCTGGCCCACCATGACGATCTCGCGCACCTCGTGGAGCCGCAGGCCGTAGCTCTCCGGGCCCAGGCGGAAGACCACCAGCTCGAGGGAGGGCGCGGCCTCGGTGGCCCGGGTGTCCCCGAGGCCCAGGCCCTGCCCCATGGCGGCGATCTTCTCCTGGTCGTCCCCGGTGATGATCTTGAGGACGTTGATCAGGCTGACCATGCGGCCGGGGAGGAGCAGGATGCCTTCGAGGTGCTCCCGCTCCGTCTCCGAGAGGGTCTGGGGCGGGGGTAGGACCTGCGATTCCTCCACCCGCAGGATCTCCTGGATGGCGTCCACCACCACGCCGATCTTGGCGCTCCCGAAGGAGAGCAGCACCACCATCTCGCGCCGGCGATCCTCCGGCCCCTGCTCGATGGCCAGGATCTCGGAGAGGTCCACGAGGGGCAGCACCTGGTCACGGAGGCAGATGACCCCCAGGACGTAGTCCGGGGCGTCCGGCACCTTCGTCACCGCAGGCAGCTCGATGATCTCCTCCACCTGGTGCAGCGCGATCCCGAAGGATTCGGCGCCCATCTGGAAGGTCACGTAGGGCGTTCCGTCGGCCTCGAGATCCTCCTCCCCCTCGTCCGCGGCACTGCCGATGCTGGCCAGGGCCAGCTCCTCGAGCTGCATGCGCTGGCTGAGCTCGCGGCTGTCCAGCAGCTTCTCGAGATGGATGAGGGCGATCAGGCGGGATCCCACCGTCACCATGCCCGCCAGGTACTCGGCGCGGATGCCGGCCACCAGGGCGGGGGTCTCACGGATCCGGTGGTCCTCCAGCTTCACCACCTCCGCCACGGAATCCACCTGGAGTCCCGTGGGCCCCGAAGGCAGCTTCAGGACGATGATCCGGGTCCGGGCGTCGGCCTCCTTGGACGGCAGGTGGAAGCGGATCCGGCTGTCGAGCACAGGGATGATCAGGCCGCGCAGGTTGATCACGCCCAGGATGAAACTGGGGCTCCCGGGCACCGGCGTCAGGTCGCTGCGGTGGGTGATCTCCTGGACCCGGTCAATGTCCAGACCGAACTCGACCCCGTCCAGGCTGAAGGTCACCAGCTGGCCCGAGGGCACCAGCTCGCTGGCCAGGCGTTCCTGGGAGGTCTCGGTGGCCATGGTTCAGCCCTTCTTCTGCGACTTGTAGGCCTCCACCACCGCATCGGCGTGGGCCTTGTTCTCGTCGGGCATCGTCCCCGTCTGGGCAATGGTGCGGCTGATGGAGGCCCGCTCCGCCTCGTTCTTGAGACCCGTCCCCAGGAGATCCACGATGTAGTCGTGGATCTGGCGCAGATGGTGGACGATGCGCTCCAGCTTCTGACGGGTGATGTCCTGGAACTGCATCAGGTCCATGGCCTCGAACACCTTGTCCTGGATCTCCTTGCCGGCACTCATGACCTCGTGGATGGCCTGCTGCACGCCGGCCGCCTGGGCCCCCTCGTGCCGCATCATCTCGGTGATGAGCTTCTGCTGCCGGGCCACCAGTTGGCTGATCATGTCCAACTGGTCCATCACCTTGTTGGACTCGCGCTCGGTGACGGCTGTGACCGTGTCCAGCTCGGCGATCACGTGCCCGCTCCCATCCTGCTTGGGTTCCTGGGCGGGAGACGCGGCCGGGTCCGGCTCGGGCTTGGACTTCTTGGCTCCCTTCCCGCCACCGGCGAGGAGGGCATCAATCTCGGACTGATCCATGGCAGCTCCCTACCCCAGCAGGGACTCGATCTTCTCTTTCAGGGTCTCCGGGGTGAACGGCTTCACCACGTAGTTGTTCACCCCGGCCTGGAGGGCCTCCACGATGTCCTCCTTGGCGGCATTGGTGGTCACCATGAGGATGGGAATGGCCGGGTTCTGACCCCGGACGGTCTTGACGAACTCCAGCCCGTCCATCTCGGGCATGTTCCAGTCGGTGATGATCATCTCGACACCGCCCTGCCCCAGCTTCTCGAGGCCCGACTTGCCGTTCTCCCCCTCCACCACATCCGTATAGCCGATGCGGGACAGGGTGTTGATGATGATGCGCCGCATCGTCGAGGAATCGTCCACGATGAGGATCTTCACGGGGGCCTCCTGGGAGGAAATGGGATCGGAGTGAGGCTACTCGGTCACGGGCGCGGCGGCCACGAACTTCATCAGGGCTGCCAGGTCATCGGGGTACACGTTCTGGAACTTGATCCCCAGCTCGAACCCGCCCTCATCGAGCTGCTCGATGCGCACCACGGTGCCCAGGGCCACCAGGGGACGGGCCTCCAGGTCCTGCACGGGGCCGAAGTGGTTCTGGAACCGGCCCCAGCCGGGGACGTGGATCTGGAGCTTGAGCAGGGTTCCCAGGGGATAGGACCGGGGGGATTCCAGCAGGAGCCCCCCTCCCGAAACATCGCGATAGCTCGCCTGCGCGGGCTCCTCGCCCTTGTGGAAGCTGAGCTCCTGGAAGCTCACCGAAGCTTCCAAGGGGATTCTGCGGTACTGGCGGCGTTCCTGGGACATGCGGAGCATCCTCTGAGGGGGAATCGGTCCCCGGGAGGGCCGACTTGAATCCTGGATGCGCGGGCCCGATCCGGCAGGGGGCTCGCGCATCGCCATCCGCCTGCCGGGGGGCCTGGGCTAGAATCGGACCTGCGCATCCGCCCGCCAGGGTGCGCCCGGAGGTTCCATGCCCGCATCCCCAGGCCCCTGCCCGATGGACCCCGGCCAGATGGGGTCCGTGCTCCAGCGCCTGGCCGGCGAGCTGGCCGCCCGGTTCCAGCCGGAGGAGGAAGTGGTCCTCCTGGGCATCCGGTCCCGGGGACTGCCCCTGGCCGAGCGCCTGGCGGCCCGGCTGCGCGCCGCCACCGGGGCTCCGGTGCCGGTGGGGGCCCTCGACATCACCCTCTACCGCGATGACCTCACCGAGATGGTGGGGAGCCCCATCGTCCGCCCCACGGAGATCCCATTCACGCTCAAGGACCGCACCGTGGTGCTGGTGGACGACGTCCTCTACACCGGCCGGACGGTCCGCGCCGCCCTGGATGCCCTGCTCGACCATGGGCGGCCCCGGAGGGTCCTGCTGCTGGTCCTGGCGGACCGGGACGGCCGGGAACTGCCCATCCAGGCGGATTTCGCAGGCATCCAGGTCCAGGTGCCCCGGGGGCATCGGGTGTCGGTCCGGGTCAAGGAGATTGACGGCATGGACGGCGTGACCGTGGAGGCCTGCTGATGACCACGGAGCGCTACAGCTTCCCCCACAAGCACCTGCTGGGCATCGAGCCCCTGTCCGCCCGGGACATCACGGCCCTCCTGGACCAGGCCCGCTCCTTCGAGGAGGTCTGCGAACGGCCCGACATCAAGATCGTGCCCGCCCTTCGCAAGAAGCTGGTCGTGAACCTCTTCTTCGAGAACAGCACCCGCACCCGCAACAGCTTCGAGATCGCCGAGAAGCGCCTCTCGGCCGAGATCATCAACTTCGACGCGGACACCAGCAGCCTCAACAAGGGCGAGACCCTCATTGACACGGCCATGAACCTGGAGGCCATGCATCCGGACCTCATCGTGATGCGGCACAGCGCCCCGGGCTCCCATGTCCTCCTGGCTCGGCACATGAAGGCCAGCATCGTCAACGCCGGGGACGGCGCCCACGAGCATCCCACCCAGGCTCTCCTGGACGCCTACACCCTGCGCAAGCACTTCGGGAAGCTGGAGGGCCTGCGGGTGGCCATCGTGGGCGACATCCGCAACAGCCGGGTGGTCCGCAGCAACCTCTGGCTCCTCACCAAGATGGGCGCCAAGGTCACTCTGGTGGGACCGCCCACCCTCGTCCCCCGGGACATGGCCGCCACCTGGCCGGACATCGGCATCAGCTATGACCTGGACGCCGTGCTGCCCGACCAGGACGTGATCATGATGCTGCGGGCCCAGTTCGAGCGGGGCACCGGCGCCTACATCCCCGGCCAGGGCGAGTACAGCCGGTTCTACCAGCTCAACCCCGCCCGGATGAAGCGGGCCCGGAAGGACGTGGTGGTGCTCCATCCCGGTCCCATCAACCGCGGCCTTGAGATCACCAGCGACGTGGCCGACGGGCCCAACAACCTCATCCTCGACCAGGTCACCAACGGCGTCCCGGTCCGGATGGCCGTCCTCTACCTCCTGTCCCATCCCCACGGAGAGCAGGTGCCCTGATGCCGGTGCCCGTCGAGGTCCTCTCCCGCCTGCTCTGGATCCGGGATGCCGCCGCCATCCCGGACGCGGCCCTGGGCGACCAGCTGGGCCTCGAAGCCCCGGCCCTGGCCGCCCTGGTCCAGGCCCACCCGGAGCGCTTCCCCGAAGCCCTGGTCTTCCACCTCACGGCCGAGGAGCGCCAGAGGATCCCGGAGGCCCCGGTGATGGCCTTCACCGAGGCCGGCGCGGCGCTCCTCGCGGGCCTCCTGCCCGGCCAGGAGCCGGCCCTCCTAAGGCTGCTGCCGGCCTTCGCGGAGGCGCGCCATCTCCTCACCGCCCAGGCCGAGCTCTCGATGCGCGTGACGGCCCTGGAGCAGAAACTGGAGATGCTGGGTCGGCTCGTCCAGGGGGAGGAGGACGATGGGGTCCAGGAACACCCCATCGGCTTCGTCACCGAGGCGGACCTGCCCCACGGCCTGAAGGCCCGGAACCGGGCCAGCAAGGGCCGCCCGTGACCACTGCGGAGGACGCCCAGCTGGCCGAGGACCTGGAGGCCCTGGTGGCCGGGAAGATGCGCGCCCAACGCGCGTCCTGGACCTGGTTCGCCCTGGCCCTGGGCATGGTCGGACTGGCCTTCCGCTGGCATCGTCCCGGCCCCCTGCTCGCCGAGGCAGCCATCCTGGTCTTTGCCCTCTGGCGGGGCGGGCGGGCCCATCTCCGCGCCGACGCGCTGCGAGGCCAGGCCATGGAGAAGATCCTGGCCGAATCCTTCCGCCGGGCCGCCCGGGACCTCGACGCCTGATCTCCGCGGAGGCCTCCGGGCCCAGTGGCCTCAGGCCAGGATGGGCCGCACGAGGCTCTGCAGATCCTGGAAGCGGAAGGGCTTCCTGAGGATGCCGGCGATGCCTTCGTAGGGCCCCCCGGGTTCGGCCAGGGGGGCTGTGGCCCCCGTGCACAGCACCACGCTCAGACCGGGATCCCGCCGCCTCAGCTCCTGGTAGACGCTCCTGCCGTCCATCACCGGCATGTTCAGGTCCAGGAGGACGAGGCGGATCGCATCCCCGCGCTGACGGTGGAGTTCGAGGGCCTCCACCCCACCCTGGGCCGCATGGGCGCGGTACCCCATGGCCTCCAGCATCTGGCAGAGCGCGGAAAGGATGATGGGCTCGTCATCCACCACCAGCACCTCGCCAGGACGGCCGCCCCGCCCCGCCGCCGGGAGGTCCGGCACCCGGGCCGGGAGCGGGCCGACGGGGAAGATGGCCCGGAGGCGGGTGCCCTCCTCCGGTGTGTGGATCCGCTCGAGCAGTCCCCCGTGGTCCCGCATGGTCTGGAGCGCGGCGGAAAAGGCCAGCATGCCGTCGGCCTGATCGGGGGAGAAGATCCCGTCGAGGGCCCCCGACTCCGGCTCCGGAGGCCCGGCCTTGCCGGGGCCCCGGACCTGGAGCACCACGCAGCGTCCGTCGCCCACACGGTCCAGGACTTCCTCGACGACCTCCCCGGACGGGGCAGGCAGGCAAGCGGTCGAAAGCTCCAGGGCGCCCGCCTCCCCATCCGCGCCAGGAGCGAAGCAGTCGAGGAGGTGGTGGACCATCCGGGCCAGGAGGTCCCGGTCCCCGGCGACCTCGGGCAGGTGGGGATCCAGGGTCGAGCGGATCGCCGGATCCATCCCCGGGCGGGCGCTCCGGGTCTCGACCTGCTCCCGCACCAGGGCGTTGAGGTCCAGCGCCTTCCGCTCGAGGGTGGGGTGGCCGCAGATGTCCCGCATCCGGTGGAGCATCCGGCTCGCCCTGTCCAGGCTTTTCTGGAGGTCCCCCAGGCGCCGGGGCTCCTGGCCATCCATGCGGACGAGCTCGAGCTGGGCCTGGAAGCCCATCACGAGGTTGCTGAACTCGGCCGTCATGACCTTGAGCACCTGGAGCTGGGATTCCACCTTCTGCGCCTGCCAGCGCCGCGTCTCCGCGTTCCTCCAGTCCGTGATGTCCTGGAGGTTGAGGACGATGCCCCGGATGGCCGGATGGTCCGACTGGTTGCGCAGGGTGGCCCGGACCCAGCGCCAGCCTCCTTCCGGGCGGGGCGTCCTGAACTCCAGCCGCAGCGGTTCGGAGGGTTGCCGGAGCACCGCCTCCATGCCGGCCACCAGGGCGGCCCGGTCCTCGCCATGGACGGTGTGGTACCACGGGCCGCCTTCCCGCCCCTGGGGCGTATCCCCCCGGAGGCGCATGGCGACCTGGGACTCGAACAGGATGATGCCCGCCGCGTCCACCACGGCGAACCCGTCCGCGCTGTGGTGGAAGAGCGCCTCCAGATGGCCGAGCCAATCCAGCACGCCCTGCCGGAAATCCCGGCCCTCGGTGGGCAGTTCCGCCGCGGGCTGCGCCGACGCGGGCCCCTGGGGCGCGAAAAGGCCCTGGAGGTCGGTTCCCAGGGCATGGCAGAGCAGTTCCAGGGTGTCCAGCCGCGGAGAGACCTGATTCAGTTCGATCCGGTGGATGGTGCCCCGGTTGATGCCCGAGATTTCCGCGAGGTGATCCAGGGTGAGCCCCCGCGACAGGCGCAACTGGCGAAGACGCTGATTGACCATGATTTCACGATCACCGAATCCTTTTCTCAGTTCTATTGTCAATTATGCGCATCACCGCTGGGGGGCATGTGTGTTTCTGCCTACGCCCCTTGGACCTAGGCTTGGGGGGCTTGCTAGAATTCTCCATGATCCAAGGCCCCCTCACCCTCCTGATCCTCGACGGCTTCGGCGACGGGCCGCGGAACGCCTTCGACGCCACCTTCGTGGCCGGCATGCCGCACTTCAACGCCCTCCGGCGCACCTATGCGACCACCCAGCTGCTGACCAGCGGCGAGGCCGTCGGGCTTCCGGACGGCCAGTTCGGGAACTCGGAGGTGGGCCACATGAATCTGGGCGCCGGGCGGGTGGTCTGGCAGGAGCTGACGCGCATTGATGCCGCCATCCGCCGGGGCACCTTCCGCGAGAACCAGGCCATCGGAGGCCTTCTTGCCAGTCTCAAGACTTCCGGGAGACGCCTGCACCTCCTGGGCCTCGTGAGCGACGGCGGGGTCCACAGCCACCAGACCCACCTGGTGGCCCTGGCCCAGTGGGCCCAGGCCGAGGGCGTGCCCACCACCATCCACGCTTTCACGGACGGCCGCGACACCGGCCAGAAGAGCGCCGACGGCTACCTCCAGTGGCTCACGTTCCAGCTGCGGAACTGCCCCCTGGTGACGCTCGGCTCCCTGTGCGGGCGCTACACCGCCATGGACCGCGACAAGCGGTGGGAGCGCACGGAGCGGGCCTGGAAACTGCTGGTGGACGGGGAAGCCGCCTGCACGGCGCCGGAGGCCCTGGCCGCCCTCGCTGCCGCCTACGCGCGGGGCGAGACGGACGAGTTCGTGTCCCCCACGCGCCTCGACGCATTCCACCCCATCGCGGACGGGGACGGCGTGCTCTTCTTCAACTTCCGCGCCGACCGGGCGCGCCAGATGTGCCACGCCCTGGTGCATCCCGGGTTCAAGGGCTTCGTCCCCCGCCACCGCCCCACGGTGAAGCTCGTCACCTTCACGGCCTATGACGTGGAGCTGGATCCCTACGTCACGGTCGCCTACCCGCCCCAGAGCCTGGAACTCATCCTCGGAGAGCTCGTCAGCGCCCAGGGCTGGAAGCAGTTCCGCACGGCCGAGACCGAGAAGTACGCCCACGTCACCTACTTCTTCAACGGCGGCCGGGAGGCCCCCTTCGAGGGCGAGGACCGGCGTCTGGTGCCTTCCCCCAAGGTGGCCACCTACGACCTCCAGCCCGAGATGAGCCTCCACGACGTGGTGAAGGGGCTGGAGTCCGCCATCCGCTCCGGCGCCTACCGCTTCCTCGTCTGCAACCTGGCCAATCCCGACATGATCGGCCACACCGGCGACCTCTCCGCGGCCGTGAGCGCCTGCGGAGCCGTGGACGACGCCGTCCGCCGCATCGCCGAGGCCACGCTGGAGAAGGGCGGCGCGCTCTTCGTCACCGCGGACCACGGCAACTGCGAGTGCATGCGGGACGAGGCAGGGAATCCCCACACGGCCCACACCCTGAGCCCCGTGCCGGCCCTGCTCGTCGCCGCAGGCTTCGAGGGCGTCCAGCTCCGGGCCGGCGGCGCCCTCAACGATGTGGCCCCCACCCTGCTGGCCCTGCTCGGCCTGGCCCAGCCGCAGGTGATGGACGGCCGGAGCCTCCTGATGCCATGAGCAGCGCCGCGCCGCGTCCCGCCGCATCCAGGGTGCCCGCCCTGGCGGTGGGCCTGTGGGCGCTGCTGGTGGGCATGAACGCCGCCGTGCTGGCCCTGGCCCTCTGGGGGCTCCGGGAAAGCCGCAGGGTCCTGGTGGTGCAGGCCGGCGTGAACGCCCAGAACCTCGCCCAGGTGCTGGAACAGGACCTCGGGGGGCGCTTCCGCCAGGTGGACCTGGTCCTGGAGTCGGTCCAGGATGCGGCCCGATCCCTCCCCAAGGGCCTCGCGGACCCGGCTCTGGCCCGGCTCCTGCCCCGGTTCCAGCGGCGCATGCCGGTCCGGGGCGACATCTGGTGCCTGGATGCCTCGGGGGCCCTCCGGCAGGGCACGCCGACGGATCCCGCCGTCCGCCAAGCCCTGGCCGACACCTTCCACGCCCTCGCGCAGCACCCCCAGGACGGCCTCCAGCTCGCCCTCCCGGGAACGGCCGGCGCCCCCCGGCTCCTCCTGGGGCAGGCGGTGCTGGACGCCCAGGGGACCTTCACCGGTGCCATCGTGGCCGGCCTGCCCCTTTCCCAGCTGACCTCCCTCCTGGGCCACGTGGACGTGGGCCCCCACGGAACCGTCTCCCTCCGCGCCGGGAACCTCGCCCTCCTGGCGCGCTATCCCTCCCTGGGGGGGGCGGCGCCGGGGGGCAGCAGCCGGCTCTCCGGGGACCTCCGGGCCGCGGTGGAGGCCCGGAGCCCCCGCGCCCTCTTCACCACCGCGTCGGTGCTGGACGGGGAGCGCCGGACCTATGCCTTCCGCCGCCTGGACCATCCCTCCTGCTACGTCCTGGTGGGCCTCGCCGAACGGGACTACCTCCATGCCTGGGGACACCAGGCCGCGGCCCTCGGGCTGGCCCTGGCCATCATCCTCGGCCTCAGCCTCGCCATCGCCTGGCTGGCCCGGGCGACCTGGCTCCGCCAGCGCGCAAGCCTGGCCCGCCTCGCCGAGGAGGAGGCGCGCTACCGCCTCCTGGCCGAGAA
>DAIDKC010000343.1 GCA_027451045.1 Holophagaceae bacterium
CCCGGAGCCATGACGCCACACGGGAGGGGGGGCGGGTTGTCATCGAAGGGCCTCCACGGCGCGTGGCGCAGGCCACCGGCCTCCATCGGCACTCGATCTTGCCGCCTCAAATATTGCATCGAGCAAGAGTCCTATCCAGTCCCCTGGAAGGAGTTCCCTCCCCGGGCCCCGGTCAGGCCGCCCCCAGCAGGCGCGCATGGGGTGCGAGACGCCGCAGGGCCTCGGCGATGTCGGCCTCAGTGAGGTCGCGATGGGCGATGAACCGCAGGGCGGGGCCCACGATGGAGGCCCGCACGCCGGCGGCCTCGAGGGCCGCGGCCGCAGCCTTGGCGT
Organism: Holophagaceae bacterium; assembly: GCA_027451045.1. Taxonomy (GTDB): domain Bacteria; phylum Acidobacteriota; class Holophagae; order Holophagales; family Holophagaceae; genus Geothrix. Next base: position 334 of record DAIDKC010000343.1, read on the forward strand.
CGGGCACCGGCAGCAGCAGGATGTTGGTCTCGGGCAGGGGCGCGGCGATTCCGAATCCGCGGAGCCCTTCGGCCAAGGCGCGGATCTTGGCATGGTCCTCGGGAATGCGCGGCAGGTAGTCGAGGGCCACCAGGCCCGCGGCCGCCACCACGCCTCCCTGCCGGACGCCGCCGCCAAGCATCTTGCGGATCCGCCGCGCCTCGGCCATGGCGGGCTTCGAGCCGCACACCAGCGAACCCATGGGGGCCCCCAGGCCCTTGCTCAGGCAGACCTGGACGGTGTCCACGCCCTCCGTCAGGGCTGACGCCGGGAGGTCCTGGGCTGCGGCGGCGTGCCAGATGCGGGCGCCGTCGAGATGGACCGCCAGGTTCGCGGCGCGGGCCGCGGCCACCAGCGCGCGGTGCTCGGCCTGCGGGGTGACCGCGCCGCCGGCGAAATTGTGGGTGTTCTCCAGGCACAGGAGCTTCGTCCGCAGCGTGTAGTAGGGGCCGGGCGAGCCGGCCGCCTTCGTCACCTGGGCGGGCGAGGGCCGGCCCGGACCCGCCTCCCAGGCCAGGGCCTCGGGCATGCCGCCCGCCAGCCAGGCGGCGGTGCCCAGCTCCGAGCCCAGGACGTGGGCCTGGGCCGGGGCCAGGAATCGGTCGCCCCGTTCCAGGTGCAGCATCAGCGAGATCAGGTTGCCCATGCAGCCGCTGGGCACCCACAGCGCCGCCTCCAGGCCCAGCTGTTCCGCCACCCGGCCTTCCAGGCGGACCATCGTCGGATCGTGCTCCAGCACATCGTCCCCGACCTCCGCGGCCGCCATGGCGGCCCGCATCTCGGGGGAAGGCTGGGTGACGGTGTCGGAGCGGAGGTCTATGGATCGCATGGAGGCCGGGCCCTTCAGGGGGACATCCCCGAGACCATTGAATCACGAGGTAGGCCCCGGAGCCCGGATCCGCCGGCGGTGCCCCCCCGCGGACCATTCGCCGGCGGGAGGCGTCCGTTCGCCAGATGCATCCCCTGGGGCCTGAACCTTCCCCTAGACTGATGCCGACCCACCTCCAGGAGGCTGCGTGATCCACCTGAACGACGTCCACAAGTCCTTCACGGTGAAGGACCGAAAAACCCGGAAGACCAAGCGGATTGACGCCGTGCGGGGCATCTCCCTCCAGGTGAAGCCGGGAGAGATCTACGGTCTGCTCGGCCCCAACGGCGCCGGGAAGTCCACCACCCTGCGCATGATCGCCAGCCTCATGGAGCCTGACCAGGGCCACATCCAGGTCTGCGGCCTGGACACCCGCGAGAAACCGGAAGCGGCCCGGGGTGTCATGGGCTACCTCAGCACGGACATGAATGTCTACGGCCGCTTCACGCCCCGCGAATTGCTGCGCCTCTTCGGCGAGTTCCAGTCGGTGGATCCGGCGGTGGCAGAGCGCCGCGGGCTGCACCTGCTGGAGAAGCTGGATCTCGCGGACTTCGCGGACGTGAAGATGGAAGGCTTCTCCTCGGGCCAGAAGCAGAAGGTCAGCATCGCCCGGGCGCTGCTCCACGATCCCAAGGTGGTGGTCTTCGACGAGCCCACGACC
>DAIDKC010000344.1 GCA_027451045.1 Holophagaceae bacterium
CTTTCCCGAGGCCCTCCAGGTGACGGGGGATCCCGCCCGCGCCTTCGGGGCGTCCCTCTGGATCTCGGCCATGCCCGTCCAGGCCACGCCGGAGGCATGGCGTCGGCTGCGCGAGGCCGCACCGCGGCCCCCGGAACTCGTCATCCACGTGAGCAAGGGCATCCTGCAGAGCACCCACCAGACCTTGACCCAGGCCCTCACGGGGGTGCTGGACGTGCCCGTGGGCGCCCTCTCGGGGCCCACCTTCGCCGACGAGGTGGCCCGGGGCGTGCCCTCGGCGATCGTGATGGCCCTGCCCGAATCGGTTTCCGAGGCGCGCGCCCGGGAACTCCAGGTCCAGCTGGCCTCCGAGCGCCTCCGCATCTACCTCAGCCGCGACGTGGTGGGCACGGAACTCTGCGGCGCCCTCAAGAATGTCCTCGCCATCGCGGCCGGGCTCGTGGATGGATTGAAGCTGGGCTACAACGCCCGGGCTGCCCTCATCACCCGGGGGCTGGCGGAGATGGCGCGCCTGGTGGAGGCCCTGGGAGGCCAGCCCGCGACGGTCATGGGGCTGGCGGGCATGGGCGACCTGCTCCTCACCGCCACGGGGCCCCAGAGCCGCAACAGGACTTTCGGGGAACTGGTGGGGAAGGGCCATTCCGTCGAGGCGGCCCGGGATGCCCTGGGGGGCCAGACCATCGAGGGCATGTTCACCACCCGGGCGGCCCTGGCCCTGGCCTCGGAGGTGGGGGTGGAACTCCCCATCGCCAGCGAGGTCCAGCGCCTGCTCAACGGAGAGTCCCCCCAGGAAGCCGTGCGCCGGCTCATGACGCGCTCCCTCAAGTCGGAATAGACAGCATGGGAACCGTGGCCTGCCCATGACCGGCGCGCCGCTTCCCCGGTGGGCGCGGGCCGGGCTCCGGATCCGCACTGCTGCCGCTGGGCTCATCGCCTTCCGCCTCGCCGCAGCGGCCCCCACCTGGGAGGCGCTCCAGGCCCGGGGCGCCCGGATCGGACGCATCGAGATCCGCATCGCCAACGTGTTCGACCTGTCCGACCCCTCCCAGGACACCTGGGTCGGACGCCTCGCCAACACGCTCCACATCCGGACCCGGGAGGCCGTCGTCCGTCGAATGATCCCCTTCCGGGTCGGGGATCCGGTGGATGCGCGGCTCATCCACGAGACCGCCCGGGAACTGCGATCCTACCGCTTCATCAAGGACGCCCACATCCGTCCCGTCCCCATGGCGGATGGCACCGTGGAGGCGGTGGTGTACGTGCGCGACGCCTGGACCCTGAAGGCCAGCATCGGCTACAGCCGCGTGGGGGGGCAGAATTCCTTCGGGTTCGGCCTCCAGGACAGGAACATCCTAGGGTCGGGCAAGTTCCTGAGCATCCACCACGACCGGAATCCAGTCCAGGCGAGCACCACCTTCCACTACGAGGATCCCCAGCTTCTGGGCAGCCACTGGACCCTGGCCGCGGACTACCGGAACCTCTCCGGCGGGCGGGAGCGGGGCCTGGCCGTCGCCCATCCCTTCCTGCTCCTGGACACCCCGTGGTCGGTGTCCTTCGCTGCGTCGGACAGCCGCTCCATCCTCGAACTGTGGGACCGCCAGTTCCTGGCCTTCTCCGCCCCGAGCTTCATGGAGCGGGGCGCGGCGGGAGCCGCATGGCTCGTCTCTCTCCAGGGCGCCACGGCCCTCCGGCTGGGCTTCCAGGTGGTGGCGCACGACCAGCGGTATGGGCCCCTCGAGGTCGGATCGCCCACGCCGGGCCTGCGGGTGCCGGACCTCTCCCCCAGGCGCCTCAGGGGCGGGGGCCTGACCTTCTCCTGGCTCCAGGACCGCTACCGCACCTTCAAGGATCTCCAGGGCATGGACACGCCGGAGGACTACGACCTCGGCTGGGCAGGCTCCGGCGCGCTGGGACTCTACAGCCGGGCCTGGGGTTCCACGGGGACGGGGCCCTACGCCCAGCTCGCCCTGTCCCGGGGCTGGGCCCCCAGCATGCATAGCCTGGTCCTGGGGTCGGGCAGTTCGGCGGCGCGCTACCTGGATGGCCGTCTGGAGAACGTGCTGGGGAACCTCACCGCCTCGGCCTACCTCTGGGGCTGGCCGCACCAGGTGCTTGCGGGGAACGTCATGCTGGATGTCGCCGCCCGGGCCGATCCCGAGAACCTGCTCTACCTGGGCGGCCAGGAGGGGCTTCGGGGGTACCCCAACTTCATGGACCTGGGTGACCGCCGGTGGATCGCCAGCCTGGAGGAGCGGATCCTCACGGATTGGCGGTGGCTGGGCATCCTGCGGGCGGGCTTCGTGGTGTACGCCGACGCGGGCGCCATCCGTCGCCTGGATGGCACGGGCTGGACTCGGCCCCGCTCGGATGTGGGCGCGGGCCTCCGCTTCGGGGACCTCAAGAGCAGCCTGGGCCGGGTGGTGATGCTCACCATGGCCTTCCCCCTGGACCGGCTGCCGGGACAGGACCGCTACCAGATCCTCGTGGGGAACGTGGTGCGTTTCTGAAGCCTCATGCCGCTGATAGACTGGAGGTTCTGCACGGGAGACCCCATGAAGGTCCTGATCCTCGGCGTCAACGGTTTCATCGGCTCCCACCTGGTGGGTCGCATCCTCCGCGACACGGACTGGGAGGTCTTCGGGCTCGACCTGGGCACGAACAAGGTGGAGGAGCACCTCGGGAACCCCCGTTTCCACTTCGTCGAGGGCGACGTCACCATCTCCAAGGAGTGGATCGAGTACCACATCAAGAAGTGCGATGTGGTGCTGCCCCTGGTGGCCATCGCCACGCCCAAGGTCTACGTGACCGATCCCCTGCGTGTCTTCGAGCTGGACTTCGAGGAGAACCTCCGCGTCGTCCGGCAGTGCGTGAAGTACAAGAAGCGGGTCGTCTTCCCCAGTACTTCCGAGGTCTACGGCATGTGTCCCGACGCGGAGTTCGACGAGCACGAATCGCCCCTGGTGACGGGCCCCATCCCCATGAACCGCTGGATCTACAGCACCAGCAAGCAGCTGCTGGACCGCGTGATCTGGGCCTACGGCTTCCAGCACGGCCTGAAGTTCACCCTCTTCCGCCCCTTCAACTGGATGGGCCCCAAGCTGGACAGCCTGAACACCGCCAAGGAGGGCAGCTCCCGTCTCGTGACGCAGTTCAGCTGGAACCTGTTCAACGGCGAGCCCCTGAACCTGGTGGACGGCGGCACGGCCCGGCGCTGCTTCATTGATGTGGAGGACGCCATGGACGGGCTCATGTCCGTCCTGCGCAACGAGGGCGGCAAGGCCGACGGCCAGATCTTCAACATCGGGAACCCCGCCAACGACTACAGCGTCCGCGAGATCGCAGAGATGATGATCGAGATCTGGAAGGACCATCCGTTCCGCAAGGAGCGCGGCATACCCGAGGGCCGCATGGTCGAGACCGGCAGCGGGGAGTTCTATGGCAAGGGCTACCAGGATGTGGCCCGCCGCACGCCCAGCATCAAGCGCATGCAGGCCACTTTCGGCTTCGAACCCAAGGTGTCCATGAAGGCTTCGCTCCGGAAGGCCATTGATTTCTTCGTCGAGGAGCACAAGGCTCTCGAGAAGGTGGTCGAGACCGAGGGATAGTCCATGTCTCGGGGGCGCATTCTGGCCCTCGGCCTCTGCCTGGGCTGCTTCGCCTCCGCGGCCCTGCCCGCCTCCCGGGTCCAGCAACTCCTGGCCCGCGCCAAGGCCGCCTCGGGCGGGGCGGCGTGGGATCGGATCCCTTCCATTCGCAGTGCGGGCACCCTGGACACCTCGGGACTCAAGGGCACCTTCGAGACCCTCGAGGACCTCCGCTCCGGGGCCCATGTCGAGCGCTTCGACCTCGGCGTCCAGCGCGGCGCGGACGGGTTCGACGGGCGATCGGCCTGGGTCGAGGATGCGGCGGGCCATGTCTATCCCCAGGGTGGGGAAGCCCGTCGCCGCCAGGCGGTCGACGAGGCCTACCTGGCCTGCCGGGGCTACTGGTTCCCGTCCCGGTGGCCCGCCGACGTGGCCTGGATGGGCGACCGGAAGGAGGCCGGGCGGACCTTCCAGGTGCTCCAGATCGAACCCCTCGGGGGCCAGCCCTTCGAGTTCTGGCTGGATGCGGCCACGGGCCTCCCGGATCGCACGGTGGTCTTCGATGCGGAAGGAGGACGCCAGATCACCCGGTTTGCCGACTATCGGGACGTGAAGGGCCTCAAGCTGCCCTTTGCGATCCGGGAGGGCGATGGACAGGCCCTGTTCGACACCGTCCAGCACGTGCGCCGGGTGGACCTGGACGCCGGGCTCGCTCCGGACGCCTTTGCGCCGCCCGCGCAACCAAAGGACGAGGCGGGCTTCGCTTCCGGGCTACGCCGCGCGAACCTGCCCATCGTGGTGAGTTCGGCCGGGCACGTGTACCTCCAGGCCAGCCTCGACGGGAAGGGCCCCCTGTGGTTCACGCTGGACTCCGGGTGGGAGGGGAACGCGCTTTCCTCGGAGGCTGCATCCCGGTTGGGGCTGGATGCCAAGGGCGCCGTAGCCCTGTCGGGAGCCGGCGGGACGATCGAGCGCGCCGGGTTCGCCAAGGTGTCCCGTGTCCAGGTCCAGGGCGCCTGGATGCGCGGGGTTCCCTTTGCGGTCTCCCAAGCCGTGAGCAGCATCGGCAGCGTCCAGGGCCAGCCGTGCGTCGGCGTCCTGGGATCGGACTTCTTCCAGCGGTTCACGGTGCGCATCGAGTACGCCGCGCATCGCCTGAGCCTCCTCCCGGAGGGTGCGCCCCCGGATCGCCACTGGGGCCGGGCGGTTCCCTTCTCTTTTGCGGGCCAGATACCCGTCGCGGCCGGCGCTCTCGACGGCATGCGCGGCCTCTTCCGCATTGATTCCGGGTCGGGCTCCACCCTGGATGTCTTCGCGCCGTTCGTGAAGGTCCACGACCTGGTGGCCCGGGCCGGCCGGACCTATCCCAGCCCAGGGGAAGACCATGGCATCGGTGGGGGGATTTTCGGCCGGGTGGCCCGGTTCGGGAGCCTGTCCCTGGGGCCGGTCTCGATGACCCACCCCCTGGTGGGCCTGAGCCAGATGGCCCAGGGCGCCTTTGCCACGATGGACGGCCTGGGCAACCTGGGAGCCGGGTTCCTCAAGCGTTTCGACGTGACCTTCGACAACCGCCACCAGCGGCTCTACCTCGAGCCCAACGCCAACCACGACCTGCCCGACCGGTTCGGCAATACCCATGGCCTGACGGCCCTCCAGCCGGTGAAGGGCGGTTTCCGCATCACGGGCCTGCTGAGCCCGTCCCCTCTGGCGGCAGCCGGTGTCCAGGTCGGGGATGGGCTCGTCTCCCTCGACGGCAAGTCGGGACGAGACCTGCTTCCGGCCCTGGAGACCGCCCTCCATGCACCGGTCGGCACCAAGGTCGTGTTCGGGGTGGCCCACGGTGGGAAAGTCCGGCAGGTGCCCATCGTGCTCAAGGAACTCCTGTAAGGCGGCTGTCCGGTCCGCCCGGGGCCCGGCTAGCCTAGGAGGATGACGCGGCGCGAACGGTGGACCCTGATCCTGATCTGGCTGGGGCTGGGTCTGCTTCCGCTCTTCGTGCGGCCCCTGTGGGAGCCCGATGAGGCGCGGTACGCGGAGATCCCCCGCGAGATGCTGGCCACCGGGAACTGGCTCACGCCGCACCTGAACGGCGTGCTCTACTTCGAGAAGCCTGCCTTCCAGTACTGGCTCTCGGCGATCAGCATGAGGCTCTTCGGTCTGCATGCCTGGGCAGCCCGCCTGCCCCTGGCCCTGGCGTCGGCGGTGGTGCTCTGGGCGGCCTGGCGGCTGGCGAAGCGCCTGGGGGCCCGGCGCCCCGTCTGGGCCGCCTTCATGGCCGCCACCTGCCTGCTGGGCTTTCTGGTGGGCCAGATCCTCACCCTGGATGCCCTCTTCAGCGCCCTGGTGGTGGCTTCGCTGATGGCCACCCTCGAGGCCGTCGCGGCCCGGCTGGAATCCCGCCCGGCCATGGGCTGGACCCTGGGGGCCTTCGTCCTCATGTCCGCGGCCTTCCTCACCAAGGGCGTGGCGGCCCTGGCGCTGGTGGGTCCCGCCCTGGTGGCCTCCCTGGTCTTCGTGAAGCGGCGCCCGGCCTTGAAGGCGGCGGTACTGGCCACGGCGTTCAACCCGTGGGGCTGGCTGCTGGGCATCCTCCTGACGGCCCCCTGGTTCGTGGCCGTGGATCGCGCCAACCCCGGCTACGCCTGGTTCTTCTTCATCCACGAGCACATCGCCCGTTTCGCCACCCCGGAGGCCCACCGCCAGGGGGCCCACAACTGGCTCCTGGACAAGCTCTACTTCGCGGGGATCCTCGCCGTCGGCCTCCTGCCCTGGCTCTCGGCTTCCCTGAGCGGCCTGGGTCGCGCCTGGGAATTCCTGAAGGCCCGGGGACCCCGGGCCGAGGACGGCGGGTACGGGCGATGGGCTGTGGGCACCACCCTCCTGTTCATCGCCTGGACCTTCGTGTTCTTCAGCATCTCCCACTCCAAGCTGCCGCCCTACATCCTCCCGGTGGTGATCCCCGCGGCGGCCCTGGCCTGCGCCTTCGAGCGCGAGGGCGAGGAGGGGAGGAGCCTGGCCCGCATGGGCAAGGAACTGGGAGTGCTCGCCGTGCTCCTGCTCGCCGCGGGACTGGCCTTCGGACGGGCTCCCGGCGGCGGACTATGGTGGCTCCTCGCCCTGTCCCTGGTGATGATCCTGCTGGCCCTCTGGGCCCATCGCCCTGGGGGCCTGAGCGATCCGGGCTGGAAGGTGCTCACCGGCCCCCGCCTGATGGCCGGTCTGGGGGCTGCGCTCTGGCTGCTGGTCCTGGCGGCCCAGGCCACCGTCGGCCCTGGCAAGTCCGTGGCGGCCCTCGTGAAGGGGACTCCCGGGAACGCCCAGTGGATCAGTTTCGGGGACTACCGCCAGGGGATCCCCTTCTATGCGCGGACCCGCTGTGTCGTCGTGGCGGGTACTGGGGAACTGGCCTACGGCCGGGACCACCTGGGGGCCGAGGCCGGGCGCTGGTTCAACGACGATCCGGCCTCCCTCGACGCCATGGCGGATCGGATGCAGGCGGTCGCCCCGGATCGTCCGGTTCTGATGCTGGCGACGCTTCGGGGCTGGCATGGCCTCCCTCCCGCCGTGCGCGCCCGGTGGCGGGAACTCCGGCGGACTCCGGCGGGCGTCCTGGCCCAGTTCCGGTAGAGCCGCTGCGGGGACCCCCTACTTCTTGAAGGCCTTCTTGATGCCGCGGCCGGCCTCCTTGGCGCCCTTGGCGATCCCCTTGCCGGCGGTCCGGGCCCCATGGCCGATGGCCAGCCCGCTCTCCTTGGCGACGTGTCCGATGACCTTCCCGGCTTTCTTGGCGTCCTGCCCGATCTCGTGGGCCGCCTGCTTGATGTCCCGCTTCACGTGGGACGTCCCGGGGGCTGCGAGCAGGGCGAGGGTGAGGAAGGCTCCGACCATGCCTCCATTCTAGGCCCTTTGGGAATCCCCGCCTGCCAGGGGAAGATGGAGGCATGGAAGACACCCACGACCCGAACCCGGAGGGCAGTGCCGCGGTCCGGTGGATCCGCGCCAACCTGCCGCTCCTGCTCTTCGCCCTCCTTCTGCTGGCCGTGCTGCCCATGCGGGATCTCTGGGCGCCGGACGAGCCGGATTTCGCCCAGTGCGTGAAGGAGATGCGCCACATGGGGGAGTGGCTGCTGCCCTACCTCAACGGCCATCCCTACAGCGAGAAGCCCATCCTCTACTACTGGGTGATGAAGGTCTCGGACCTCCTGGGGGACCACCTGACGGGCGGCCTCGGGTTCACCCAGGGGGTGGCCGCCTGGGCCCTCCGCCTGCCTTCCGTGGTCGCCGCCGTGGCATTCATGGCCGCCTTCCAGCGGTGGATCCGGCGCTTCCTGCCCGGGCGTGCGGAACTGGCCCTGATGGTGCTCGCGACCACACCCATCTGGTTCTGGCAGTCCCAGTTCATCCAGATTGACCTGCTCTTCTCGGCGCTGCTGGCCTGGAGCTGGTTCTGCTGGCTGGCCGGCTACCTTCTGTTGAGAGGGCACGCCGTTGCCCGTGCGCAGGAAGAGCACCGGGTCTGGTTCCTCAAAGCCTATGTCTGGCTGTCCTTGGCCTTCCTGGCCAAGGGGCCCCTGGCGCCGGCGCTCTCCCTGCTGCTGGTGCTGGCCTTCCTCCTCTGGCAGCGGGACCTGAAGGCCCTCCCCCGCACGGGCCTGGCGGTGGGCCTCCTCCTGACGCTGGTGCTGGTGTCGCCCTGGTATGTGGCTGCCGGGCTGAGGGGCGGGGCACACTACGCCTACCAGATGATCATCTACCAGAACTTCGACCGGGCGACCCATGCCTGGGACCACATCCAGCCCTGGTGGGAGTACGGCCGCTACATCCTGGGCGACTTCTTCCCCTGGGTCCTGTTCCTGCCGGCGCTGGCGCTCCACCTGCGTCGGGACGGGTCCTCCCGCGATCCCCTCCGGCGCTTCCTGGTGCTGGCCTTCGCCGTGCCCTTCCTCTTCCTGAGCGCCGTGGAAAGCAAGCAGGGCAAGTACCTGCTCATGGCCTATCCCTTCCTGGCCCTGCTGCTGGCGGATCTCTGGCGGGAGGTCGGGGAAGGGGGATCCCCCGCCCGGATCCGCCGCCTGGGCGGGCTGCTCGCGGCGGGCCTGGCCCTGCCCGCCGGAGCCCTCCTGGCTGCGGCCCTGGGAGCCGGGGGCGCGAAGGTGCGCCTGCAGGTGGCCCCCTATCTCGGCCCCATCCGCCTCATGGCCCTGGTGATGATCACCGGGACCGCCGTGACGCTGGTCTCCGCGGTGCGGGGCAGGGGGCGGCGCCTCGTACCCGGGGCCTCGCTCAGCCTGGGACTGCTCTTCCTCGTGGGTGGCACATGGGGCTTCCATAGGCTGGATCCGGCCAAGAGCTACCGGCGCTGGACAGCGGATGTCCAGCCGCTCATCGCGGGGCGGAAGGTCTACTACTGGCAGACGATCCGAAGCGGGGTGATGGTCTACACCGACCACCTGATGCCCGAGATCCGGGACGCCGCCGGCCTGGAGCGACTCGGTCCCGGCGATCGCCTGGTGGCCCAGCGCAATGAGTGTGAGATGGATGCCTGGGGCATGACGCCCGCCCTCCGGGCCCGCTTCCAGATTCTCCTGTCCGTGCCCACCGGAAGCGGGCACATCCTGCTGCTGAAGAAGACCCAGTGACCCGGAGCGTCCCATGAGCCCCAACGTGAAGGCCATCCCTCTCATCCTCGCTGGCGTGCTGCTGAATGCCCTGGCCCAGATCTGCCTCAAGAAGGGACTCCAGGCGGCCGGCGGCATGCAGGTGGCCGTGGGTCCCCTCGTGCGCCTCCTGCTGGAGCCCTGGATCCTGGGCGGCCTCGCGTGCTACGCGGTGAGCGTGGTGGTGTGGCTCGGGGCGCTCAGCCTCGTGCAGGTGAACTACGCCTATCCCTTCCTGGCGCTCGGCTTCATCGCGAACGCCCTGATGGCCCGGGCCTTCCTGGGCGAGCTCATGACGCCCATGCGCTGGGTGGCCCTGGGCGTCATCGTCCTCGGCGTGAGCCTCCAGGCCCTGAGCGGGCAGGGGCACTGAAGGCGCATCCCGCCGGGGCTTGGTATCCTGGGGGTTCCGCCCTGGCCCGGCTCCGAGGGTGCCGCGGTGGTCCGTTCCAGGGAGGCCGAGGTGTGTGGCATCGCAGGCGTGTTTGAATCCGAGGGCGCCGCGTCGCTCGTCGCGTCCATCCTCTTTGCCATCCAGCACCGGGGCCAGGAGAGCTGCGGGGCCGCGGCCCGGGACGCGGCAGGCCGCATCGTGGCCTACAAGGGGATGGGGCTCGTGAAGCAGGTGCTGGACGAGGCGGCCCAGGCCCGCCTTTCGGGCGCAACTGCCATCGGGCATGTGCGCTATCCCACCGCGGGGTGCAGCGATGCCGTGAACGCCCAGCCCCACGCCATCGAGCTGGCCGAGGGCCCGGTCATGGCCATCGCCTCCAACGGCGACCTCATCAACTACGGCGAGCTGCGGTCCCGCATGGAGGCCGAGGGCGTCGTGTTCAAGAGCGACAACGATGCCGAGCTGATCGGCCGCCTGATCGCCCTCTACCACGTGCGGAACGGCCTCACCATCGAGCTGGCCATCGCCCGGGTGCAGCGGGAGCTGAAAGGGGCCTTCTCCACGGTACTGATGCACAAGGACCGCCTATACGCCTTCCGGGATCCCCACGGGTTCCGCCCCTTCGTGATGGGCCATCTCACCCACGAAGGCGAGGGCGACCCCACCAGCGAGGGCACGGTCTTCGCCTCGGAGTGCTGCGGGTTCGGGATCATCGGCGCCCGCCGCCTCCGCGAGGTGAAGCCGGGGGAGATCCTGCGCCTGGAGAAGGGCAAGCCCGTCGTCTCCGTGGCGCACGCGCCCCTGGAGCCCCGCCACTGCGTGTTCGAGCTCATCTACTTCTCCCGTCCCGACAGCACCATCTTCGGGGAATCCGTCTACCGCTTCCGGGAACGCATCGGCGCAAGCATGGCGGCCAAGGACGCGGCCCTCGCCAACGGCGACGACCTCGTGGTCATGCCGGTGCCCGATTCCTCCAACTTCATCGCACTGGGCTACGCCAAGGCGAAGAAGGCCGAGTTCGGCATGGGCCTGCTGCGCAACCACTACGTGGGCCGCACCTTCATCAAGCCGACCCAGGCCAGCCGGGACGAAGGCGTGAAGCAGAAGTTCAATCCGCTTCCGGACTTCTTTCCCGGCAAGCGCGTGGTCCTCATTGACGACTCCATCGTGCGGGGCACCAGCCTGCGAAAGCTCGTGCGCATGCTGCGTGGCGCGGGGGCCAGGGAGATCCACGTCCGCATCGGTTCGCCCAAGGTCGTCGGCCCTTGCTTCTACGGCATAGATACCCCGACCCGGGAGGAACTGATCGCGAACCGGATGTCCGAGGCGGAGATCCGTGAGTATCTGGGCGCCGACAGCCTGCGCTGGCTGGATGTGGACGACTTCGAGGGGCTGCTGCCAGGGCGCCGCCCGGACTTCTGCACGGCCTGCTTCGACCTCGACTACATCTATCCCCCCGAGGGCTTCGCCGCCAAGATGAACGCCCCCACGGTCAGCTTGAGCTGACGACGCCTGTCGGATCGCGGAGGAGGCACCTCCGCTGGTCGTCGAAGAAAGCCCAGCCTATAGCCCCGAAGTGAAACCTGCCGATCGCTTCCGGTTGCTAGCCAGGGCGGTCGTGGCCGTGTCCGTGGAGGGCAGCCTCCTTCTGCCGATCATCCTCGACAGACGGCCTCTATGAACCAGTGGCAGATCCTGGTGTCGGCAGAGAACCATCTCCGTGTCCCTCCGTGTCTCCCGGCAACCCCGGGGGAACATGGCCCCGAGTTGCCGGAACTGCAGCCCTCACCGGTGCGCTTGCTGCATGGTCTCCTGCGCCCGGGAGAGGCTTCCGGCCCGCACCCATGGGGCTCCGCAGGAGGGGTGCGGTTGCAGGCGTGATCGGAACGGTGACTTCTGGCATGCAGGGTTACAGGCCCCCCTGATTCGGGGGCCAAAAAAAACTTGGCAGGACGAAGATGGTCTGGCCTATCCTTGACCCACTTCCCTGCTCTTCGAAAGTTGATAAGTCACAATTGAATCAACGATTGAGACTCCGTCTCTTCTCGCGAGCCTTCCCCCACTCGCGAGAGTTTCCCGTAACCCCGCGGCTTAGCCGCATTTCAGCAAGGAGCCTCCCATGAACCGCATCTTGTCCCGGCTCGGCCTTGCAGGCTTGGCCCTTGTCGCGGCTTCGGGCACCGCCCTCGTTGCCCAGCAGAGCACGGGCACCATCAAGGGCCAGGTGATGACCCACGAAGGCGCGCCCAAGGCCGGCGTGACGATCAGCATCGTCAACCTGTCCACCCAACTCACCCTCACCCATGTAACGGCCTCCGACGGCCGCTTCGTGTTCTTCGCCCTGCCTGTGGGGCGCTATCAGATCACCTTTACCTCGGCTGGCCGCTCCTACAAGCAGGTGGTCACGGCGCTGCTGGGCCAGGACATGGTGGTGAACTTCAAGTGGCCGGCCGAAGCACAGGCTGTGGTCGAGGTGGTCGCCGCCCGCGATTCCGGTATCGACGCGGTCAACACCACGTCCGCCGAGGTGGGCGTCAATGTGAAGGCCTCCACCCTCCAGGCTTTGCCGGTGATTGACCGGAACATCAACTCCGCGGCCGTACTGGCACCGGGCGTTCAGATCATCCAGGGATCCCAGGTGGATCCCACGAAGAAGACCTCCACCTACATCGTTTCGGGAGAGGGGCAGGGGCGCGGCACGAATTTCAACGTGGATGGCGCGGACAACAACTCCTCCGATGTGGGCGGCTATGTGTATCCGGTGCCCATGGATGCCATTGACCAGTTCCAGGTGGTCACGAACCAGTACAAAGCCGAATTCGGCCGCTCCAATGCGGGCTTCCTGAACGTCGTCACCCGCTCGGGCGGCAACGACTTCCAGGGAATCGTCAACGCCCAGTATACCAACCAGAACATGCGGGCCGCCCGGACGGACGAGAATCCCAAGCTG
>DAIDKC010000345.1 GCA_027451045.1 Holophagaceae bacterium
TTCGCCAGCGTCCGGGAGGCCGACCTGCTGGCCCGGATCCTCAAGGCTGCCGCCTTCAGCCTCGCCTTCGAGGTGGAGGCCTCCGACCTGGGCCGGATGGCCGCGGCCTGGCTGCCCATCACCAGCTACGTGGAGGAGAGCGATTTCATCGTCAACCACGATGGCGAACTGCGGCGCTACCAGAAGGCCCTCCAGGCGCCGAAGGGCGCCCGGACCGTCCCCGCCTGGGTGAAGGATCTCGCCGCCGTGCCCGCCGCCGTCTAGCCGGTACGGGGTGGGCGTGTTCCTCCACGACGCCCTCGCCCGCGGCATGGTGCGCTACCTCACGGCCGAGCGGCCGGGCTACCAGCGCCGGGTCCCCAACGACGTCACACGTCTCCAGGCCCGCTTGCGCCCCGGCGACGTGCTGCTGGTGGAGGGGCGGGCCCGGATCAGCCGGGTGATCCAGGTGCTCACCCAGAGCTCCTGGAGCCACTCGGCGATGTACGTGGGCGACGCCGTGCTGCGCTGGGGCGGGCCCCAGGCCGAGGAGGCCCTGGCGCGGTACGGTTCCGAGGCCCGGCGCCTCCTGATCGAGAGCGACATCCGGGACGGGGTCCGCGCCGTCCCCCTCGACAGCTACCTCGACCACAACCTGCGCGTGTGCCGGCCCCGGGGGCTCACCCGGCCGGAGATGGACCGGGTGCTCGAGGAGATGCTGCGTCACCTGGGCATCCGGTACGACCAGCGGAACATCCTGGACCTTGGCCGCTACCTCACGCCCTTCCATCTGCTGCCGGCGCGCCTCCGCCGCCGCCCCCTCTACCTGGGCAGCTCCACGAGCCGGGAGATCATCTGCTCGGCGCTCATCGCCAAGGCCTTCTACAAGGTGGGATATCCCGTCCAGCCCGAGGGCCGGGGAGGCCGCCACGATCTCCTGGCCCGTCATCCGAGCTACATCATGCCCCGCGACTTTGACCTGAGCCCCAACTTCGAGGTGCTCAAGTTCCACCTTCCGGGGCGCCAGCGGGTGCCGCTGGCGCCCTGAGGGGGTCGTCCCAGAAGGGGTAGAAGCAGTATCACTGGCTGGGGTGCCGCCGGACGAGGGCCTCCAGATCGGCCACGTAGGCCCGCAGGCCGGCCTCGATCTCCCGCATCCGTGCCCCGCGCCCGCCGTGCACGCGCAGCGGCGCCCCGAACCGGGCGTGAAAGCGGCCCGCCTCGTCGGCGAAGAAGAAGCTCGGGACGATGGGGGCGCCGGTCATGGCCGCCAGTTCCCAGGGGCCGCGGGGGAAGGGCACCTCCCGGCCGAAGAAGGGCACGCTCACGCCATTCAGGCTGAAGTCGCGGTCCCCCTGCATGCCCACCAGGCGGCCCTCCCGCAGCAGCTTCACGAGAGGCAGGGTCGAGAATCCCAGGCCGTCCACGGGCAGGCCCACCACGCCGCCCTGGGAGCGCATCCGCTCCCGCAGCCGCTCGACGGCGGCGAAGCGGTCGGGCTTGTAGACCGTGTGGATCCGCAGGCCCCTGGCTCGCAGCAGCAGGCCGCCCAGCTCGTAGTTCCCAGCGTGGGCCGTGAGCAGGATGGCGCCCCTCCCTTCGGCCACGGCGGCGTCCAGGTGCGCCACGCCCTCGAGGGAGGCGAAGTTCTCCAGCGCCTCCCGGGGATCCCGCTGGCCGTACCAGAAGAAGTCCACCCAGGCCCGGGCGTGCTGACGGACCATCTCCCGCGCCAGGCGCTCGACCTCGGGGTGGTCCGGGCGCAGGCCCGTCACCTGGGCGGTGTTGGCCAGGATGGCCTCCAGGTACTTGGGGCGCAGCGCCAGGAAGGCGTTGGCGATCTGGTCGGCGATCTCGTGGCCCCGGCGGCGGCGGGAGAAGGACCGCGCCGCGAAGAAGAAGAGGGGGAAGAGCGAACCGAAGACCGCGCCGTAGACCAGGCCCAGCAGGCGGGAATCGGACTGCATGCGGTCCTGCATCCCGATCCTACCTCCAGACGTTCTGGTTGGGGTTGCGGTCCTCCATCTCGGCCCACAGCCGCTGGAGGCTCTGGAGCCGCTCGGGGTACTCGAGGCCCAGGGCGTCGAGCACCGCCTCGTCCTCCGCGTCGTAGGCCTGTGGATCCGCCAGCGCCTCGGAGGGGAACTCGGGGAACACCTGGCCCAGCAGCGAGCGGTCGAAGCCGCGGACGCTGAGGTTCCGGATACCGGGGGTATCCACGAGGGTGCCCCCCTCCGGCAGCGGCAGCCAGCGGGCAGAGGTGGTGGTCTGCTTGCCGGTGCCGAACTTCGTGAGGTCGCCGGTCTTCAGGGCGGCCTCGGGGTAGAGGGCGTTCACGAGGGTGCTCTTGCCCACGCCGCTGTGCCCCAGCAGAACCACCACGCGCTCCCGCAGCAGGTCCCGCAGGGCCGCAAGGCCCTCACCCTGCAGGGCCGAGGTCTCGTGGATGGCCACGTCCTGCCCGCGCAGCGCATCCAGTTCGGGCAGCATGTCCGACCGGGAGGCGCGGTCGCGCTTGGTGACGATGACGCGGAAGGCGAGCCCGGGGTCCAGGGCCAGCACCTGCGCCCGCTCCAGCAGGCCGGGCCGCAGAGGGGGGTCCACCACGGAGGCGCATATCCACAGCTCGTCGGCGTTGGCGCAGATGAGCTGCCAGGGTTCCCGGTCGTCAATTCCACCGCGCTTGAGGAGGGTCCGGCGCGGCATGACGGCCACCACCTGGGCCTGGGGCAGGCGGGGGTCCGCGGCCTCGAGGGGGGTGGGCGAGTAGCGCACCCGGTCCCCGCAGACGAGGCGAACCCCCTTGAGCTTGCCGCCCAGGGTGGCGCGGAGCGGGGCGCGGTCGGCCAGTTCCAGGTCCACCCACTGGCTGTGGCGCTGGACCAGGATGGCCTCGGGCAGGTGCAGCCAGGGCGCGGGATCCGGAAGCCGCAGGAGGGCCTCGGAATCGTGGATCTCGATCTCGGTGCTGAGCCGCTCCGCCTGCCGCTGCCTGCGCTTGCTCTCGGCGCTCCGTTCGCGGGAGTAGGCCTCCCTGTGGTCCAGGTCCTGGGCCTCCTGGCTCTGGCCGAGGCGGAACTTCCGGCTCATGGGAGGGCCCTCCCGGAGGGCCGGGCAGGCGTGCCGGCCGGGCCCGGCCCGGGCTGCGCGCGGGGCGCGCGAGGGGGACGCAGCGCGACCACCGGAAGCAGCCGGTCCCCCTCGCCCATGGTCAGGCCCGGC
>DAIDKC010000346.1 GCA_027451045.1 Holophagaceae bacterium
CACGCCGGCCCTTGAGAGCACCTCCTGGATCTCGTGCTGGAGCCTGGCGGCCACCTCGTCCGTGCTGCCCCGCAGGGAGAGCCGGCCGGCCTCGTGGGCGTCGTAGGGGAAGCGGGAGGCCAGGGCCCGCAGGGCGGCCTCGCTCTGGACGGTGACGTACTTCTCGCAGTCCTCCACCTCGAAGAGGGCCTCGGCGGTATCCACCACGCGCCACACGATGATGGCGGCGATCTCGACGGGATTGCCGTCCTGGTCGTTGACCTTCAGGTGCTGGCTCTCGAAGCTGCGGACCTCGGTGCGGATCTTCCGCTTGGGGAGGAAGGGGTTGGCCCAGGCCATGCCCTCCGGGCGCACCGGGCCGCGGTAGTCGCCGAAGAGCTGCAGGGCGGCCGCCACGTTGGGATTGGCCCCGAAGAGGCCCGTGAGGAGGAAGCTCCCCAGCACGATCATGGGCAGGGTATAGGCCATCCGGATCGGCGCGTCCAGGATGCCGGCCTGGAGGGTGAGGCCGATGCCGGCGAGGATGCTCGCCAGGGCGAGGATCAGGAAAGGCAGGCCGGGAAAGGTCCGGGCGGGTCGCTCCTTGAGCATGGGGAATCTCCGGTGGCAATCAATGAGATATCGCTTTGATTGCCAATCAACCCCCCTGGACCTGAAGCGCCTCCAGGCGCGGCGGAAGGAGGATCCAGAAAGTTGTGCCCGCCTCGGGGCTGCTCTCGAAGCCGACCTGACCGCGCAGGAGGTTCTCCCCGAACAGCTTCATCGCGTAGGTGCCGAGGCCCCGGCCCCGGTCGGCCTTGGTGCTGAAGGAGCGGTGGAAGATCTGGGTCTGGACGTGCGGCGGGATGGCGCCGGGGTTGTGGACGGCGAAGCGGGGACGGTTCCCCTGCCAGCCGAAGGAGAGGCGGACGGTCTGGTCCGGGGGCGTGGCCTCCAGGGCATTCAGGGCCATGTTGTAGACCACCCGCAGCAGGAGGTCCGGGTCGCTGGTGAAGGTGGCCGGAAGGGGGACCGGCAGGGTCTCGACCCGGCGGCCCCCGGAGGCGGGATGGCGGGCGAGCAGGATCGCCACCTCCTGGAGGAGGGCGGCGGCCTGGAGCAGGGCGGGCGAGGCCTCCAGGGCGCCCCGCTCGGCCTGCAGGAGGCGCCGGTGGGCATGGACCTCCTGTCCCAGGCGATCGGAAATGGCGACGATGCGATGGGCCGCATCCTCGGCCCGGACCGTGCCCTCGTACAGGCTCTCGGACCAGCCCCTCAGGCCCTGGAGGATGTTGGCCATGTCGTGGAAGAAGAGGCGCTCCAGGGCATCGCGGCGCTTTTCCCCGCCGATGTCCCGGAAGGCCACGGCCCGGAAGCGGTGCCGCCCCACCGGCAGGAAGCTGGCCCGCACATGGAAATCCCGGGCCTCCCAGCGTCCCTGCCGGCGCACGGCCATCCGGCATTCCCCCTCGGCGTGGGGACGGGCCTCGTCCGCCGCCAGGAGGGCGAGGAGATAGCCGCAGTGGGCGCAGGCCCTGGAGGTGCCGCAGCCGTCCGGCCCCTCCGCCGCATGGACGCAGCCGAAGGCCTCGCCGGGCCGGTCCCCACCCCCGGGCCCGCTCCAGCCGGGCCCCAGGGCCTCCATCAGCGCCGCATTCGCGGCCAGGATCTGGCGCTGCTCGTTCAGGATGACCACGTGGCCCTGGAGGACGTCCAGCAGGAAGGCGGTGAGGGGATGGCCTACGCAGGCCTCGACCTCCTCCTGCAGGGTGGCGGCGTCCGCCCGCCCCGCGGGGGAGGCGAAGGAGGCCGGGTCGTCGAGGGACTGGGGCGGGAAAGGCGCGGACATGGCGGGGGCTGAGCCGGTGTCAAAATAGCATGCACGACCATGAGGTCGCTGGTGAAGAGGCGATCCTTGCCGTGCGCATGCACGCCTATGACCGGGTGCATCCCCTGGCCTTCCCGGGCCTCCCGGGGAAGGATGGAGGGCTGAAGGAGGGCGTCATGGATCTGGGCATTCGGGGCAAGGTGGCCATGGTGGCGGCGGGCAGCAAGGGCCTGGGGCGGGCGGCGGCCCTGGCGCTGGCGGCGGAGGGCTGCGCCGTCTCCGTCTGCGGGCGGAGCGCGGGGCCCCTGGCGGCGGTGAAGGCGGAGTTGGAGTCCCTCGGCGTGCCCGCGCTGGCGCTCGCCGCGGACGTGGCCTCGCCGGCCGAATTGGCGGACTGGTACCGCGCCACGGAGGCCGTGCTGGGCCCCGTGGAGATCCTCGTGACCAACACCGGCGGTCCGAAGGCCGCGGGGTTCGACGCCCTCTCCGACGCGGACTGGGCCGCGGGCGTGGAATCCACCCTCATGAACGTGGTGCGGATGTCGCGGCTGGTGTTGCCGGGCATGCGGGCCCGGGGCTGGGGCCGCCTCGTCCACATCACGAGCCTCGTGGCCAAGCAGCCCCTGCCCCTGCTCACCATCAGCTCCACGCTGCGGGCGGGGCTCTCCGGCCTGACGCGCACCCTGGCGATGGAGACCGCGAAGGCGGGCATCACGGTGAATGCCGTCCTGCCCGGGCACATCCTCACCGACCGCCAGCGCCACCTGGCCGAGGTGAAATCCGCCGCGGAGGGGATCTCCATGGAGGAGTACTTCGCCCGCACGGCGTCCGCCATCCCCACGGGCCGCATCGGCCGCCCCGACGAGATCGGCGCCGTCATCGCCTTCCTCTGCAGCACCCAGGCCAGCTACGTGACCGGCCAGAGCCTGCTCGTAGACGGGGGCCTGGTGCAGGGGACGTTCTGAAAACCACCCCCAAGGCACCAGGCAAGGCCTTGACGCCGTTCTGGAGGCCTGGGTGTCTCGGGGGTGCTCCTTCTCGCATTCCGGGCCGGAGCTCTCAGTCTTTGGCCCGCTGACGGTCTGGAAGCCGTGGGCGAAGGCGGCCATGCCGCCGGAGGCCTGCTCCGAGGCTCCAGCGCCGCGATCATGGCAAGCAGGAGCGGGAGTGCCGTCCGGGGGACGGCACGATAGGGGGACGGGTCAGGCCTTCGGGCGGGTGGACGGCACGCCTACTTCTTGAACCCGCTGACGGTCTGGAAGTACCGCGCGAAGGCGGCCATGCCGCCGGAGGCCTGCTCCCAGTCGTAGTTCTCGTTGGGGGCGTGGTAGCCGTGGCTGGGGAGGCTCAGGCCCAGGAAGAAGACCTGGCAGCCCAGGAGGTCCTCCATGGTCTTCACGGCGCCGATGCTGCCGCCCTCGCGGGTGAAGCAGCAGGGGGCGTCGAAGGCGAACTGGTAGGCGTCCTTGATGGCCTCGGCGTAGGGCCCGGTCACGTGGCCCTTGAAGGGCGCCAGGCCGTGCTCCTCGTGGACCTGCACATCCGGGAAGTGCGCGTTCACGAAGGCGCGGATGAGCTCCATGGTCGTGGCCTCGTCCATGTCCGGCACGAGGCGGCAGCTCATCTTCACCTCGGCCCGGGGCGGCACGGCGCTCTTGATGCCGGGTCCGGTGTAGCCGCCCACGACGCCGTGGACTTCCATGGTGGGCCGGGCCCAGACGCGCTTCATGACCTTGAGGGGCTCCTCGGTGCGCATGCCGGTGATCATGTGGTCCTTCTTGAAGGTCTCCACGCTGAAGCCGGAACGTTCCCACTCCTCCAGTTCCT
>DAIDKC010000347.1 GCA_027451045.1 Holophagaceae bacterium
CGCGGCAGGCGCCGGCGCTCGCCTCCCGTCCGGGCCGCCTGGCGCCCGGCGCCCCAGCCCTTGGCCAGGGATCGCCGGAAGGGCCGGTCCAGGCGGCGGGCCACCAGGCGGGCAGCCTCCTCCGCCAGGTCGAACCCCCTCAGCAGGCGCCGGGGAAGGGCCGTGGGGGCGGCGGTCACCAGGTCGCTCTCCTCCGCCCAGGGGGGCAGGGACATCCCGGCGGCGCGCCGCAGCAGGGCCCGGCGCCAGCCCGTCTCCCCGGCCTTGATGGCGGGCAGGAGGAGGGCCCCCAGGGGCGGCCTCCCGCCGTGGTAGTCCCAGAGGGCATCCCCGAGCGTCCAGGCGCCGGGTTCGGGGCAGGGGGACTCGCCATGGACCAGGGCGCAATGGGGGCACCGCCCCGGGTCCAGGGGGACGAGGCCCTCCCAGCAGCGTCTGCAGAGCCCCGCCTCGGCTCCGGGATCCAGGGGGGCCAGGCAGCCCCGGCAGGGCAGGACGGGCCCTGCCACCCGGAGCCAGCCCCGGGGGAGCACGGGATCAGGCCGCGCCGCGGGAGAACACCCGGACGGCGAAAATCAGGGTGGGCACCAGGGCCACCAGGGCTGTGACGAGGAGGGCGAGGTGGATCCGCGGCCGGCTGGCATCCGCCAGGCGGCTCTTCCGCCAGCCGTAGGTGCTGTAGATGATCAGGCCGACCTCGAGCCAGATCACGAGCCGCAGCCAGGTGTCCACCGGCAGGTAGCACATCACCCACAGGCAGGAGACGGCGCCGGCGAGGGAGACGAACCAGTAGAGCGGCGTCTTGAAGGGGCGCTCCACGCCGGGGCTGGTGATGCGCAGGATGGGGATGCCGAGGCAGACCAGGGTGAAGGCCAGCAGCGTGCCGATGCTCACCAGCTCGCCGACCAGACTCAGAGGCATGAGGCCGCCGCAGATGGCCACGAAGATGCCGGTCAGCACCGTCGCGATGTAGGGGGTGCCGAAGCGGGGGTGGGCGACGCCGAACCAGGGCAGCAGGCCGTCCTTGCTCATGGCGTAGAACACGCGGGTCTGGCCCATCATCATCACGAGGATCACGGAGGTGAGGCCGGCCAGGGCGCCGAGCTTGATGGTCCCGGTGAAGACGCCCGCCTCGGCGGGTCCCCAATGGCGGGCGGTGACGATCTTGTCAATGCCGACGGCGATGGGATCCGGGACGTTCAGGCTGGTGTAGTGGCTCACACCTGTCATCACCAGGGACATGAGGATGTAGAGGGCCGTGCAGATGGCGAGGCTGGAGAGGATGCCGATGGGCAGGTCCCGGCTGGGATTCTTGCACTCCTGGGCCGTGGTGGAGACGGCGTCGAAGCCGATGTAGGCGAAGAACACCACCGCCGCGCCCCGGAGCACGCCCGGGATGCCGTAGCTGGCGGTGGGCACGCCGTTCACGTCAGCCAGGCCGCGGGGGGGCACCAGGGCGGCCAGCCCGTGGGCGGCGGGATTGGCAATCCAGTTGGCGTGCTGGATGACCCCCCAGCCCAGGAGGATGAAGATCAGCACGATGGTGACCTTCAGGATCACGATGAGGTTGTTGGCGAAGGCGCTCTCCCGCATGCCCTTGTAGAGGATGGAGGCCACCAGCAGGGCGACGAGGCTGGCGGGCAGGTTCCAGAGGCCGTGCACCACCTGCCCGCTGGGGAGGGTGACGAGTTCCCAGGGCCCCTTGGTCAGCCGCCAGACCGTGTCGGAGATGGGCAGGTGCAGGCTCTTGGCCAGGAGGCTCATGAAGTAGCCGGACCAGGAGACGGAGACCGTGACGGCGCCGAAGGCGTACTCGAGCACCAGGTCCCAGCCGATGATCCACGCGATGAACTCGCCCATGGTGGCGTAGGAATAGGCGTAGGCGCTTCCCGCCACGGGGACCATGGCGGCCATCTCCGCGTAGCAGAGGCCGGCGAAGGCGCAGAGGATGCCCCCCACCACGAAGCTGTAGACGATGCCGGGACCCGCGTAGAGCGCGGCGGCCACGCCCGTCAGGGAGAAGATGCCGGCGCCGATGATGGCGCCGATGCCCAGGGTGGTGAGGTTGAAGGCGCCCAGGGTGCGCTTGAGCTGGCCCCCGCCGTGGCCGCCCTCGCCCGCGTTGGGATCGTTGGCATCGGCAATGAGCCGGGCCAGGTCCTTCTTCACGAACAATCCACCCATGGGGACGGCCTCCAGTGCAGGAATCATGATGCGAGGGACGACCGGACCACCATAGCAGCCCTTGGCCGCCTGCCAGGATGTGGAGAATTGCCAACCGTTCGGGCAGGCTAGGGGGATTCGCCAGAGGACCTCATGACCGCCGCCGCCTGGGCCGACCGGACCCCCTCCCGACGTTGTGACTGGATTGACCAGCTGCGGGGCTGGGCCGTGATCGTCATGATCGAGGTCCACACGGTGAACACCTGGCTGCGGGCGGGCCTCCGGCCGGACTGGCTGAACTACCTGAACGGCCTGGTGGCCCCCAGCTTCACCATGGCCGCAGGCTTCAGCCTGGTGCTCTCCACCTACCGTCCGGACGGCACGGTGCGGCCCTTCTGGCCCGGAACGGCCAAACGCCTGGGTTTCATCCTGCTCTGCGCGTACGCCCTCCACGCTCCGGGATTCACGCTGGCGGACTGGACCGTGCTGAGCACCACCCAGAAGCTGCGGGAGCTGTTCAAGATTGACGTTCTCCAGTGCATCGTCTACTCCCTCCTCATCCTGCACGCCCTGGCCCGGCTCGTCCGGAACCCCCGGACCTTCGCCTTCCTGGCCCTGGGGCTGGCGGTCTTCATCCCGCTCGTGTCCCCCCAGCTCTGGGCCACGGGCGTGGGAGACGGCCTGTGGCTGCCCATCCGGGGGCTCTTCAACGGGAACCCGGACCGCGGTGTGCAGGCCCTTTTCCCCCTCTTCCCCTGGTTCGCATTCCCTGCCATCGGGGCCTTCCTGGGAGGCATCTACCGCTGGATGCGGGTGGAGGCCGAGCAGGGCCGGGCGCGGTGGTCCGAGGGGCGGTTCCTGGCCTTCCTGGCGCTGGCGGGGGCCTTGCTGGCCGTGTGGGGAAGGACCGCCCAGCACGCCTGGCTCTGGGGCGGGCGCTGGGTCCAGGAGAACGGGGTGTGGATGCTCCACAGCCGGGTGGGGGTGTTCACCTACGCGGAGCTGTCCCGCCTTTCCAACACCACGCTGCCCAGCGTGGCCGACCGCACGGGCTTCATCCTGATCGCCGGCGCCGCCATGGGGGCCGTGGAACTTCTCCGGCCCCGCTGGCGGGGCCCGAACCCGGTGGAGGCGGCCAGCCGGGAATCCCTCCTGCTCTACATGCTCCACCTGAACCTGATCTTCGGGCTGCTCCTCACCCCTCCCGTGGTGCGGCTCACGGGCTGGGACTGGCACGCACTGGGCTGGGGAGGGACCCTCGCCATCGCCGGGGGCCTCATCGCCTTCAACCTGCTGGTGGGGGTGTGGTGGCAGAAGGTCCGGACCGTGCCTGACCGCATGCGGACCCTCCAGCGGCGGGCCCTGGCGGTGCTGGCCGTGTGGTTCCTGGTGGGCGGCTGGATCACCTTCGCCCATTTCCTGCGGAGTCCGGAACTGGCCACGGAGCCCTATCCCTTCCTCAACGCGGCGCGGGAGCGCAAGGGGCTGCAGCCCACGCCGGACGGCCTCTGCCGCGACCCCCAGGAGTACTTCCGGGAAGCCGCCCGGAGGCACATCCGGCTCGACCCGGCCGACCGCGCCCGGATCACCGCGCAGATCCTGGCCCGGCGGGAACCGGGCTAGAATGGGAGCTCGCCCATGGCCGATCCCCCCAGCAGCGTCCCCACCCCCTGGCTCCTCATGGCGGCGGCCCTCCTGCTGTTCTACCGGCTCGCCCTGGTGTCCCTCCTGGCGGCCTTCCACGCCATGCCATCCCTCCAGCGGCGGCGCCTGCTGGAGGAAGGAGGCATTGCCAACCCGCGGCTGGCGGCCCTGCTGGGGCGTCCCCGCATCCTCGGTATGGGCCTGGAGTTCGCGGTCCAACTCCTGCTCCTCCTCTTCCTCGCCCTGCTTTGGCCCTTCCACGCCGCCGTGCCCGGGGGGGAGTGGGTGCTCGGCCCCCTGCTCCTCCTGGCCCTGTGGGCTCTGGACCTGGCCATCCCGGCCCAGCTCACCTCCGGGGATCCCCCCTTCTGGCTCTCCTTCCTCTTCCCGCTCTACGCGCCCCTGGAACCCCTGCTGGAACCCCTGGTGGCGCCCCTGGCCCGGGCCATCGAGCGGCGGCAGGCCGAGGAGCGGAACGCCTCGGAGGATGACCCCACCCAGGAGGCCGTCACGGCCCTGCTCGAGGAGGGGGAGGCCGAGGGGATCCTGGCGGCCGGGGACCGGGAGCTGATCCGGAACGTCGTCACCTTCGGCGACACGGTGGTGCGCGAGGTGATGACGCCCCGCACCCGCATCGTGGCCCTGCCCCTGGAGGCCAACCTGCCCGAGGCCTGGCGGGCCTTCACGGAGAGCCGCCACTCCCGGATGCCGGTCTACGAGGGCGGCATTGACCACATCCGCGGGGTCCTGCTGCTCAAGGACCTCATGCAGCTCCCGGACCAGGCCCAGGCCTCCCTGGGGGGCCTCCTGAAACCGCCCCTCTTCGTGCCCGAGAGCAAGCCCATCCTCGACCTCCTGCGGGAGATGCAGCGCGCCCGCACCCAGCTGGCCGTCGTCGTGGACGAATTCGGCGGGGTCTCTGGGCTCGTCACGGTGGAGGACCTCCTGGAGGAGGTCTTCGGCGAGATCCGGGACGAGCACGAAGCCGCGGCGGAGCTGGTGGAACAGTCCCCCGGCGTCTTCCTGGTCTCCGGCCAGGCCCATGTCGAGGATGTGGCCCGGCGCCTGGGCCTCGTGTGGGAGCGGGACGGCTTCGACACCCTGGCCGGCCTCGTCCTGGCCCGCCTGGGCCGGATCCCGAGGCCCCAGGAGTCCGTCGCCGTCGAGGGAGCCCGGCTCACGGTGCTGCGCATGGAGGGCACCCGCATCAGCCACGTCAAGGTGGAGCGGGCCTGACGGGTCCGGGGGGCAGGCGGCCTGGATCACACCCTGGCCCGGTTAGGCTGGACGGGGAGCCCGCATGATCCGCCGTCTCATCGCCATCCTCGCCTTCCTGGGCCTGCCCTTCGCCCTCTGGCGGATCCATCTCATGCGGGAGCGCACCCTGGTCCCGCAGCCCCGGGGCATGGTGCTGGGGCTCTATGCGGGCAATCCCGAGTACGACTACCACGCCGAACTGGACCGGATTGCCGCCTCCGGGGCCACCTGCGTGAGCCTCCAGGCGATCTACCGCATGGACACCTACCACAGCAACGACATCCGGCGGCACCCCACCTCCAGCCCCACCGACGCCGCCCTGCTCCGGACCTTCCGGGAGGCCAAGGTCCGGGGCCTCCGGATGATGTTCTTCCCCACCATCAACCTGCGGAACGAGGCGGAGAACGACACCTGGTGGCGCGGCAACATCGAGCCCAGCAACTGGGAACTCTGGTGGAAGAACTACACGGCCTTCAACGTCCACCTCGCCCGCCTGGCGCAGGAGGGCGGCGTGGAGTGGTACTCCATCGGCACGGAGATGGCCTCCACCCAGCGCTTCCCCGGACACTGGTGCGCCCTGGCGGAGGCCGTGCGCAAGGTCTTCAAGGGGAAGCTGGTCTACAGCGTGAACTTCGACAGCCACGACAGCTTCACCTTCGGCCGCTGCCTGGATGTCATCGGCATGAACACCTACGATCCCATCGCCAAGCACGAGGACCATCCCACCCCCGCCCAGATCCGGGACGCCTGGTGGTGGATCGTCTACAAGGCCCGCACCCTCACGGCCCGCTTCGACCGGCCCGTGATGATCACCGAGGTGGGCTACCCGTCCGTGGCCCATGCCAATACCGGCCCCTGGGACTTCCGCTCCGACAATCCGGTGGACCTGGGGCTGCAGGACGAGCTGCTGCGCGGGGCCTTCGGCGTGCTCCGGAACTGGAGCGACGGCGCGGCGGTCTTCTACTACCTCTACGGCGAGGATCTCGGGCGCGGTCCCGTGGGCGGGCCGAAGGACCGGACCTATGCCGTGTGGGGGAAGCCCGCCCAGGCCACCCTGGAGCGCTACTTCCGTCAGCCCATCTGGGAGGGCCGCATCCCCCCGAAGCCCGGGGACATCCACGAGGCCCTGATCCAGTCCCTGGCGGCGGCCCACCGGAAGGTGAGGGACTACGAGGACGCGGTGCTCCCCCCCTGGGTGGTGGCCTGGGAGTCCGCTCATCCCGCCGACGCCGCCGAGGCCCGCGCCATCCTGGCTCGGGAACCCGTGCCGGCCCACAAGATTCCCAAGGGCTCCGAGGGTTGACCGGCTATCCTCACCGGGTACCGCCATGAGCACGCCGCCCCGTCCCCGTCCCCTCGCCCACACGGACCCCCCCGCGAAGACCCTCCTGGTGGTGGAGGACGACCGGGCCACCCAGAGCCTCTACCGCCAGGGTCTGAAGGGCCTGCAGGGCTTCCGGGTGCTGCTGGCCTCCGACGGGCTCCAGGCTCTCGAGATCCTGCGCACGGAGGCCGTGAACGTCCTGGTGACGGACCTGGACATGCCGGTCATGGACGGGTTCAACCTCATCGCCCGGGCCAGCCAGCTCTATCCCCACGTGCCCATCATCGTCATGACCGGGCTGGGGGAGAGCCAGCACCGCAACACCCCCCTCCAGCTCGGGGCCGTGCGGATCCTCACCAAGCCGCCGCGCCTGTCCCTCCTCATGGACGAGATCCGGGCGGCGGCCCTCTTCGAGCCTTCCGGCCTGGTCAGGGGCATCGGGCTGAACAGCCTCCTCCAGCTCCTCAACTGGGAGGGCAAGTCCTGCACCCTCACCGTGAAGTCCGAGGCCGGCATGGGCTTGCTCTACCTCAAGCGGGGCGAACTGGTGCATGCCGCCTACCGGGACCTGGAGGGACTGCCCGCAGCCTACGAGATCCTCACCTGGGACCGGCCTGACGTGGAGTTCGTGGACACCTGCCGGGTGGAGCCCACCCTGGACCTGCCGCTCCCCGAGCTGCTCATGAACGCCGCCCTGATCCTGGATCTCCGCCAGCCGGGCGCTGAAGGATCTTGACGGACCGTCAGGGGTGTTGGGATTTTGGTCAAAATCACAGCGCCGGGGCTCGCCGGACGGTACCCCTTTGGAATAATGGCGCCTGTGTCCCCCTTCGGGTCCCCATTCACACAGGCAGGTGCCCATGTCCACGCTGAAACCCTTCCGCGCCCATCGCCCCAGGCCTGATCTCGCGGCCCAGGTCGCCGCCGTCCCGTACGACGTCGTGAACACCGAGGAGGCCCGCGCCCTGGCCAAGGGCAACCCCCACTCCTTTCTCCACGTCGGGCGCCCCGAGATCGACCTTCCGGACACCGTGGACATCCACGCGGACGCCGTCTACGCCAAGGGTGTGGAGAACCTGCGGAAGCTGATCCAGGACGGCGTCCTGTTCCAGGACGAGGCGGCCTGCTTCTATGTCTACCAGCAGCGCATGGGCGACCACGTCCAGGCGGGCCTCGTGGGCCTCTGTTCCGTGGCGGAGTACGAGGACGGTCGCATCAAGCGCCACGAGTTCACGCGCAAGGACAAGGAGGACGACCGCACCCGCCACGTCACCGAGCAGGCCGCCAACGCCGAGCCCGTGTTCCTCGCCTACCGTGCCGTCCCCTACATTGACCACATCGTGAACGACATCCGGAAGATGCCCCCGGCCTACGACGTCGTCACCCCCGACGGCATCGGCCACACCGTGTGGGTGGTCTCCGGCGAGACGGTGATCTACGAGCTGGTGCACCTCTTCAATGGGGTGGAGGCCCTCTACATCGCCGACGGCCACCACCGCACCGCCGCCGCCATCCGGTACGGCCAGGCCCGCCGGGCCGAGGCGAAGGCCAAGGGCATGGAACTGGACGGCGACGAGCCCTGGGAGAGCTTCATGGCCGTGCTCTTCCCCCACGACCAGCTCAAGATCATGGACTACAACCGTGTGGTGAAGGACCTCAACGGCCTCACGCTGGACGCCTTCATGGGCAAGGTCAAGGAGCGGTTCGAGGTGGCCCTCACCGACGCCCGCAGCCCCAAGGCCCCGGCCACCTTCGGGATGTACCTGGGCGGTTCCTGGTACGAACTGAAGGCCAAGCCCGGCACCTACCCGGCGAGCGACCCCGTGCGCGGCCTCGACGTGAGCATCCTCCAGGAGAACCTGCTGGCGCCGGTTCTCGGCATCCAGGATCCCCGCACCGACAAGCGCATTGACTTTATCGGCGGCATCCGGGGCATGGACGAGCTGGAACGCCGCGTGAAGGATGGCTACGCCGTGGCCTTCTCGCTCTTCCCCACCTCCCTCGACCAGCTCATGAGCGTGGCCGACGCCGGCGAGGTCATGCCCCCCAAGTCCACCTGGTTCGAACCCAAGCTGCGCTCCGGATTGCTGGTGCGCATGTACGAAGGTTGAAGGGAGCCCCCATGCACATCCTCATCGCCGACGCCTTCGACGCCAAGCTTCCGGAACGCCTCGCTGCCTTCGGAACCGTGAGCTCGGACATGGCCACCCTGGGCCAGGCCCATGTCCTCCTCGTCCGCTCCAAGACCCAGGTGAACGCCGATCTCCTGGCCAAGGCGCCAAGCCTCAAGCTCGTCATCCGCGGCGGCGTGGGCATGGACAACGTGGACAAGAAGCTCTGTGCGGAGAAGGGCATCCAGGCCATGAACACCCCGCGGGCCAGCAGCGTGGCCGTGGCGGAGATGACCCTCGCCTTCATGCTCGCGATCCCGGCCCGCCTCATCGAGGCCCACACCTCCATGAGGGAGGGCAAGTTCCTCAAGAGCGAGCTGAAGCGCACGGAACTGTTCCGGAAGACCCTCGGCCTCGTGGGCGCCGGCGCCATCGCCACGGAAGTCGCCAAGCGCGCCCAGGCCTTCGGCATGGAGGTGGTCGCCTTCGACCCCTTCCTCAAGGAGCACCCCATCGCGAAGCTGGTGAGCCTCGACGAGCTGGCCGCCAAGGCCGACGTCATCAGTTTCCACACGCCCCTGACGGACGAGACCCGTGGCATGGTCAATGCCGCCTTCCTCGCCAAGCTGAAGGACGGCGTCATCCTCGTCAATACCGGCAGGGGCAAGTGCGTGAACGACGCCGATCTGGCCGCCGCCCTGCACAGCGGGAAGGTCCGTGCCTACGGCACGGACGTGTGGCCCAGCGATCCCCCCCCGGCGGACTGTCCCCTTCTGTCGGCGCCCAACGTCTTCATGTCCCCCCACATCGGCGGCAGCTCCAAGGAGAACCTGGGCCGCATCGGCGACGAGGTGGTGGCCATTCTTTCCGACTTCAAGGCCTAGGAGGTATCCCATGACCCATCGCGTGATCAACTTCTACGCCGGCCCCGCGGGGCTGCCCCTGCCTGCCCTCGAGCGCGCCCAGGCGGAGCTGCTGGACTTTGCCGGCACCGGCATGTCCGTCATGGAGATCAGCCACCGCGCCAAGGAGTACGACGCGGTCCACGAGGAGGCCATCGCCCTCACGAAGGAGCTGCTGGACCTCCCCGCCAACTACAAGGTGCTGCTGCTCCAGGGCGGCGCCCACCTCAGCTTCGGCATGATTCCCCTCAACCTGCTGCGGGGCGGCCGGAAGGCCGACTACATCGTCACGGGCAACTGGGCGGAGAAGGCCACCAAGGAGGCCAAGCTGGTGGCCGGCGACAACGTCCGCGTGGCCGCCTCCACCAAGGACGAGAAGTTCGCCCGCCTGCCGAAGGCCTCCGAGCTGAAGATCGGCGAGGACAGTGCCTTCGTGCACTTCACCTCGAACAACACGGTGGAAGGCACCCAGTGGAAGGACTTCCCGAAGACGGACAAGCCCTACGTCTGCGACATGTCGTCGGACATCATGTGGCGCCCCTTCGACGTCTCGCAGTTCGGCCTCATCTACGCCGGCGCCCAGAAGAACCTCGGCCCCAGCGGCGTGACGCTGACAATCATCCGCGAGGACTTCCTGGAGATGTGCGAGGCCCAGGATCTGCCCAGCTACCTGCGCTTCAAGATCCACGCGGAGAAGAACAGCCTCTACAACACCCCGCCCACCTTCGGCATCTACATCCTCCGGAACGTGCTGGCCTACAACAAGAGCATCGGCGGCCTGAAGGCCATCGAGGCCAACAACCGTAGGAAGGGCGAGCTGCTCTACGGGTGCATTGACCGGCACTCCGGCTTCTACCGCGGCTTCGTCACCGAGAAGGCCGACCGCAGCCTCATGAACGTGGACTTCTTCCTGCCCAGCCCCGAACTCGATGATCAGTTCGTGAAGGAGGCCAAGAAGGCCGGCATGGTGGGTCTGAAGGGCTATCGCGATGTGGGCGGCATCCGCGTCTCCACCTACAACGCCGTGAGCGTCAAGGACGTGGAGACCCTGGTGGCCTTCATGGAGGAGTTCGTCCGGACGAACGGCTGAACCTGTCCTGACACTTTGAGGGGGCGCCGGAGGGATCCGGCGCCTTTTCTTGGGTCGGGGCGGTCGGTGTCCGATGAGGCGGGATCGCGGAAGGATCCGCCGGAAAGGACGCCCCACCCCCCATGCGCGACGCCGGACGCACCCTTCTCCTCAGGCTCGCCGGAGGCGGGACCTGTCGCCTGGAGGACCGGGAGGTGGATGTCCTGGGGGATCTCGTGGCGGAGGGCCTGGTGCGCCGGGTGGAGAACGGCCGTCAGATGGATCTGGAGGTCCGCTACGAGGCGCTCCAGGAGACCCATCGCCGCTTCCAGGCAGCCAAGGCCTGCCTGGAGCGCCTGGAGCGTCGGATGGCCCCCCGGTCCCGCCTGGGGGGCCTGCGGGCCTCCCCCCGTGCTGCCGCCCCCGGTCCCGGGGACCCCGACCTGGAGACCCTGGCCACCCTCCTGCAGGAGCTGGATATCCGGCTGCCCGGAGCGCCTTCCGTGGCGGCGCTCCCCGCCCGCCTGGACCGCATCCGGGACCGCCTGATCGTGGACAACCGGAGCTGCCTCGACCGGCTGGCCCTCCTCGACCGCGAGATCGGCTTCATCCAGAAGGCCCCCGCCCCGGGCACGGTGGTGGAAGGGGAGGGCTGCTATGCCCTGACGGAGGCCGGGGAGCGGACCCTGCCGGAAGCGAAGGTCCTGGATGCCCTCGAGGCCTCCCTGCACGCCGTGGCGGGGTCGAAGCGCCACAGGATCGACGACTATTCCATCTTCAAGGACGACCCCGCCACCCTGCTGGCCTTCCTGATGGAGGCCCAGGCGGGCGGCTCCCTCCCGTCCCGGGTGGTGGCCGCCTACGAGGCCCTGGCCGATGCCTTCGAGCGCCTCACCCCCTACAGCGACATCGCCTCCACCCGGGTCCGCAACGCCTTCCTGGTGCGCCTCATCCGGGCCAGCCCGGGACAGGCGCAGGCGCCCTTCCTGTGGTGCAACCGGGAGCGCCTGCAGACCCTCCTGGTCCGCATGGAGGACGTGGCCCCCGGCTCGGTGGCCGCCAGCCCGTGGCTCATCCTGTACGCCGCCGATCTGTTCATCGCCGGTCCGGGGGAGGTGCTGGCCCCGGAGGAGGCCGAGCGGCGCCTCATGCTCTACGGGGTGGTCCAGCAGGGGCTCAGCCGCGCCTGCCACGGGGTGGACCTGGGGGATGGCCAGTTCCTGCGCCTGGCCCTGGCCATCCTGCATGAGCTCCTGCCCCGGAACATCGCCAACCCGCTCGTCCTCGACCGCACGGTGGTGCGCATGGCCGAGACGGCGCTGGAGGGCATGCGCCTGGCGCCCCCCGACCTGGGGGGCGCCGGGGCGCGGCTGCTCTTCGGTTTCCACCTGGCCCACCA
>DAIDKC010000348.1 GCA_027451045.1 Holophagaceae bacterium
TGGATCAAGGCCGATCTCAAGACCCTCGAGGTGATCCCCCAAACCCTCCAGCCCCTGCTCCTCTCGGGAGCCTCGGGCGCCCGGGTGGTGGGGGGATGGTACGCCCTGGCCATCGAAACCTACGAGGATGGAGCCGCGGCCCGCAGGCGACTGCGGTTCCTGCATCTCGACGCCAACCTGGCCATCCTCAACGGCGATGCCGAGCCGGACCCCTCCATCCCGGACGATCCAAACTACGCCTTCCTCCGGGGTGATCTGCTGGCCAGCCTGGTGCCCTTCGGGGCCCTCCCGGCCAGGCTGGTGCGGACCTCGAGCACCTCGGATGACATGGCCGGCCTGGTGGGAGGGCGGCTCTTCACCCTCGGCCACCAGCTGGCCCCGACCGTGGACTACCTGCGCCTCGGCGCCACGCCGCCGGCGGCCACGCCGCTGGATGTCTCCTACAGCGGCGATGGGATGTCAGTGGGCGATTTCCTGGAGAAGTTCGCCGCCAGCCAGTTGGCCACCTTCCTGCCCCAGGCTGATGGGAGCATGTCGCTGGTGTCCTACGGAGCTGGCGCGAGGAGGGCCCGCCAGATCGGCACCCAGGTGGTCAGCGTGCAGGGCTCAGAGCGCTCCGCCCGCTCAAAGACCCAACTTTGGCCGGGCTACATCCGGTCGGTGCGGGTCTCCTATGCGGACCGGCTGACGGGCGGCAGCGGGACGGTAGAAGAGGCCGGGACCTTCGCGGGGGGCCGGATCCTCCAGCAGGACTTGAGCGATCTGGTGGCCAGTTGCCCGATGGCTCGGGCCTATGCGCGGGCTGCCGTCTACTGGTCGGGGCAGCCGGCGCCCATCCTCAAGGAAACCTGGGTGGACCGCACCCTCGGCATGCAGGGCGCCATGGCGCCCGTCTTCTGGAGCGAGTGGCAGGTCGGCGATCTCATCACCCTCACCAGCTACGATGCCGCGGCCCCTGCCTCTGTCACCGCCCACA
This sequence comes from Holophagaceae bacterium, assembly GCA_027451045.1. GTDB lineage: Bacteria > Acidobacteriota > Holophagae > Holophagales > Holophagaceae > Geothrix. The sequence continues at coordinate 977 of DAIDKC010000348.1, forward strand.
AGATCATGATCCTCCAGCCAGGCCTTGAGGATCGGAGCGTGCAGGTGAAGCTCCGCCAGCTGCCTTTCCCCGTTTCATTCCCGGCAGGAGCAGGTCTATGACCGTCATCTACGGCCTCGCCCAGACCCGCATCACGCTCTACGCCTCCGACGGCGTGACGCCCACCCTGCGCGTCACCCTGCAGAAGGAAACCCGCGAGGGCCTCACCCTCAGCTTCAAGCCCGAGGGCGTGAGCCACCAGCTGGGCAGCGGCGCCTCCTGGGCCAAGCCCTGGCTGCATCGCGGCTTCCGGGCGCAGCTGGAGGTCAAGTGGGATGTCGGCCTCGAGAGCAGCGTGGAGACCTGGGCCTCCGGCGCCTGGGGCGCGGCCGCCACGGTGCCCACCGCCCAGGCCCTCAGCCAGATCCTCGCCGCTGCCTTCCAGGCGCCATGCCTCGTGGAGCCCCACCTGGACAAGGCCTTCAGCTTCAGCGCCCAGCCCGATCCCGGGAAGGCCTTCGGGTTGAAGGATCTGAAGGGCCTTGCCCACACGGGCCTCGACCTGGTGCTCATCCAGACCACCGTGGCGGCCCTCCCCGACTGGAGCACCCTGTGACGCCCCTGGTGGTGCAGGCGCCCACGACGCGCATCACCCTGCTGGATGCCACCGGCGCCAACGTGGTGCGCTGGACCCTGGAGGTGCCCGAGCGGGAGGGCCGGATGCTCAGCTGGATGCCCGAGGGCGTGCTGCGCCAGCTCGGCAGCGCCACCGGCTTCCTGCGCAAGTGGATCCATCACGGCTTCCGGCTGCAGCTCAGCCTCCGGTGGGGCTACGGTCTCACCAGCACCCGGGAGACCTGGAGCGGCACCGCCTGGGTGGGCGCCGCCCAGCGCCCCACCGCCGAGGCCCACAGCGAAATCCTGGACTGGAGCGCCCGCTACGCCGTGATGGTGGAGCCCTACACCGGCGAGA
>DAIDKC010000349.1 GCA_027451045.1 Holophagaceae bacterium
AAGACATCGCTGGGAGGGCCCACCCGCTGGCCCGCGGCCTGTTCCGGAGAGGCGTGGCTCGGAGTCCCCATGAAGACTCCGGCCTGGGTCATGTCCGCGCCTGCGGCCCCCCCCGAGCCCTCCACCTGGGTGCAGTCGTCCCCGGATCGCAGGGGCCATACGGGCGCGGGTGCGGTCGGTTCAGGCGCTTCCAGGGTCTGCCCGGCATCCGCCAGGCGGGCCAGGCCGAAATCCAGCACCTTCACGCGACCCAGGGCATCCACCATGACATTGCTGGGCTTCAGGTCCCGGTGGACGATGCCCTTGGCGTGGGCGGCCTCCAGGGCCCGGGCGATGGCGCGGAGCACCTGCAGCTTCCCGCGCAGATCCAGGGCCGCCCCGGCGGCGTCGAGGGTCTCCCCCTCGACGAACTCCATGGCGATGTAGGCGCCGTCCTTGGACTCGACCCAGTCGTGGACTTGGCACACATTGGGATGGTTCAGCTGGGCCAGGGCCATCGCTTCCCGCCGGAAGCGGGCCATGGCCTCCTCGTGGCCCGCCCCGCCCAGGCGCACGGCCTTGAGGGCCACCTTCCGCTCCAGCACCGGGTCCCAGGCCTCGTAGACGGCCCCCATGCCGCCTGCGCCCTGGAGGCCCTGGATCCGGAACCTGCCGATCCGCGTGCCGGGCGCCAGGACACCCGAGCCCGCCTCGCCGCCGGAGCGCGGCGGCAAGCCATCGGGTCGGGTCGGGGGCAGGGACGTCACTGCCCTATCCTTTCGGCCTGGAACCCTCCGCACTCAAGAAGGGGCAGGCCGGGCGGGAACCGCCAGTCAGAGGGCGGCCTTTGCGGCCTCGACCACGGCCCTGGGCGTGACGCCGTAGGCCTCCAGCAACTTCTCGGGTTTGCCGCTCTGGCCGAACGCGTCCTTCACGCCCACGCGCTGCACGGGCATGGGGTGGGCCTCGGAGAGGATCTCGGCCACCGCGCCGCCCAGGCCGCCGTGGGCCTGGTGCTCCTCGCAGGTGACGACAGCCTTGTGCGTCTTCGCCAGGACCAGCAGCGTCTTGCGGTCGAAGGGCTTGATCGTGGGGCAGTGCAGCACCGTGGCCTCGATCCCTTCCGCCGCCAGCAGCTCCGCGGCCTCCAGGCAGATCGAGGTGCCCAGCCCGCAGCCCACCAGCAGCACTTCCCTACCTTCGCGCATCACCACGGCCTTGCCAATCCCGAAGCGGTAGTCCTCGCGGTGGATGCGGGGGAACTTGTCGCGGGTGAGACGGATGTAGACGGGGCCCTGGTGCGCAAAGGCGGCGCGGACGGCCTGCTTCGTCTCGATCGCGTCGGCGGGCGAGAGCACCGTCATGCCCGGGATCATCCGCATGAGGGCCAGGTCCTCCAGGCACTGGTGCGTGCCGCCGTCCTCGCCCACGGTGAGGCCCGCGTGGGTGGCCACGACCTTCACGTTCTGGTGGCCCACGCCGCAGGCCTGCCGCACGAATTCATACGCGCGGCCCGTGGCGAACATGGCGAAGGTGCTGACGAAGGGCACCACGCCCGTGGTGCTCGCCCCGGCGGCGGCGGCCACCATGCCCTGCTCGGCGGCCCCCATGTTGAAGAAGCGCTCCGGGAAGGCCTTGGCGAACTTGCTGGTGCGGGTGGAGCCCGCCAGATCCGCGTCGAAGACGATGAGATTCGCGCCCTCCTGGCCCAGCTCCACCAGGGTGTCCCCGTAGGCGTCCCGCAGGCTGTCCATCACCGCGCCCACCTTGCCGCCCACGCCCGCCGTTTCCATGCCCGCCATGACCACTCCCGTCGAATCCTCCATTCTACGCCAGGGGCGGCGGGACCGGCCCCGCCCCGTCCTGCCGATGGCCTTGGCGGCAGGAGCCAGAATGCCGGTATCCGGCCCCGGCACCAGGTGGGACAGGACTGGCCTGCCGGGACCTGAGGCACATCCTCCCCCCCCGCAGGGACGAATGGATCGTTCATGGCGCTGTTCCAGGGGTGGATAGGCCGCGACGTCCGCCATGTCCTCCCGGAGTGGATTCTCCAAAGGGGCCTCCCCGCTCATCCCGTGCCGCCTCCGTACCCTTCACCCGTTAAGACGCAGCCCGCACGCGAAAGGTTTGAACCGGCGCTCAATCCCTGCACCGCCGTGAGCTTCCGCCCCGAGTCGGCAGGGGATTGCCTTGGTTCGCAACCGGGGGCATGATCCCTTCAGATGGACCAGAGCGAAGCTGTTGCGGGCGACTTCAAAGGGAGGCGCGGGATGGATCCTATCAGGCGCGAGATCGAACTGGCGAACGCGGGCTTCACGGAGGCATTCAGGCGGGGGGACGCGGCGGCCGTAGCCGGCGCCTACGCCGAAGGGGCCATGCTTCTTCCCCCTAACAGCGGCGCGGTGGAGGGTCTGGCCTCCATCCAGGGCTTCTGGCAAGCCGTCATGAACATGGGCATCCAGGCGGTCGAACTGGAGACGGCGGAGGTGGAGGAGCACGGCGAGACCGCCGTGGAAGTGGGGCGGTACGGGCTCTTCGTCGCCGGCGGCCAGCAG
>DAIDKC010000350.1 GCA_027451045.1 Holophagaceae bacterium
GGCCCTGGCGAAAGAGGGCCGGGCCCGGCCCTGATCGCGCTAGAGCGTCTTCATGTCCAGAACGAAGCGGTAGCGCACATCGTTGCGCAGCATGCGCTCGTAGGCCTCGTTCACCTGCTGGACGGGGATGAGCTCGATGTCGGATACGATGCCGTGCTCGGCGCAGAAGTCGAGCATCTCCTGGGTCTCCCGGATGCCACCGATGAGCGAGCCCGTGAGGATCTTGCGCCCGCCGATGAGGGCGTGGGCCGCCACGGGCGTGGGTGCGGGCGGCACGCCCAGGAGGACCATGGCGCCCTCCACGCGGAGCAGGCCCAGGTACTTGTTGTAGTCGTGGGGCGCGGAGATGGTGTCAATCAGCAGGTCGAACTGGCCGGCGAGGCGCTTGAAGGTGCCTTCGTCGGAGGTGAGGCCGAAGTGGTGGGCACCCAGCCGGCGGGCATCGGCCTCCTTCGACTTGGACGTGCTCAGCATGGTCACCTCGGCGCCCATGGCCGCGGCCAGCTTGACGGCCATGTGGCCCAGGCCGCCCAGGCCGATGACGCCCACGCGATCGCCCTTCTTCGTGTTCCAGTGGCGCAGGGGCGAGTAGGTGGTGATGCCGGCGCAGAGCAGGGGCGCGGCGGCGGCGAGGTCCAGCCTGGGCGAGACCTTCAGCGTGAAGGCCTCGTCCACCACGACGCTGGAGGAGTAGCCGCCGAAGGTGGGCGTCTTCCGGTCCATCTCGGTGCTGTTGTAGCTCCAGGCGCAGCCCTTCTCGCAGAACTGCTCGAGCTGGCGCTGGCAGCTGGGGCAGGTGCGGCAGCTGTCCACCATGCAGCCCACGCCCGCCAGATCCCCGGGCTTGAAGCCCTTCACGTGGGCGCCCACGGCCGTGACGCGGCCCACGATCTCGTGGCCGGGCACCATCGGGTACATCGAATTGCCCCACTCGTTGCGGACCTGGTGGAGGTCCGAGTGGCAGATGCCGCAGTAGGCGATCTCGATCTGGACATCGTGGGGGCCCACCTCCCGGCGCTCGATCTGGAAGGGCGCGAGGGCGGCGGTGGCGGAGGCGGCGGCGTAGGCTTTGGCGGTGGCCATGGGAGCTCCAGGGAACGGGTCGAGGCCTTGAATGTAGGCCCCGCGGCCCGGCGCGGGAAGTAGGCACCCCCATGTGCGTATCCCGGAGCCGGCCCGGATGGCGGTAGGATGCCCGTCTCCCGAAGGAGGTCCCATGCCCCGTCCTGCGACCCTGCCCCTGCTCGACTGGAAGGCCGTGTTCGACTCCGGCCTGGCGTATCCCGCCTGGCTGGCCGCCGCGGAATCCGCCGAGCAGCGCGACAAGCTGGAGGCCCAGCGCCAGGCGCTCGCCCTGGAGCCCCAGGCGGCCGGGCTCCTGGCGGCCCTGCCCCGCCCGGTCCATGTCGTGGCCATCGCCGAGGACTGGTGCGGCGACGTGGTGCGCCACGTGCCCGTGCTCCAGCGCCTCGCCGAGGCCGGGCCCATGCTCAAGGTGCGCTACATCACCCGCCAGCAGTGGCCGGACGTCTTCGCCCGCTTCCTCACCAACGGCGGGGAGGCCATCCCGAAGTTCGTCTTCCTCAGCGACCGGTTCGTGGAGTGCGGGAACTGGGGACCCATGCCCGAGGCCTGCCGTGAGCTGATCGCGCGGGGCAAGGCCTGCGGCGACGTGGCCGCGGCGCGCAAGAAGGTCGCCGCCCGGTACGAGGCCGACGGGAACCGCCGCGAGGTGGTGGGCGAGCTGCTCCACCTCGTGGATATCGCCGCCAGCCGGGAGCCCTGAACCGACGGCTCACTGACCCCATCGGGACCCCGGACTCACGGTTGGGGGCAGGTCCCCGCCTTCCCCCTTCGTTCCGGCTTACTGGGCCGCGAAGCCAGGCGGGGAGCTCCTGTCTGGAGTTCCTCGTAGACCTCGGGTTCGTCGGGGCAGGCGGCCTTGACCGCTTCCGCCTTCAACCGGGTCGCCTCGGCCCGGTGGCCGGTTGCCCGGGCCACGCGCCAGCGTGCCCGGAGCAGGAAGGGCGTACCGGGCTT
>DAIDKC010000351.1 GCA_027451045.1 Holophagaceae bacterium
CCGACAGAAGAAACGGAAGGGTGAACCTGTGGCCGGGTACCTGGCCAGCGAGTTTCTGCATCGTGCCACGGAGCCACTCATCTGACGGGAACCGAGGGGTTCCGAATGCACCCTCATAGAGGCGCTCGCCCAGGGCATTCATGGCGTGGACCTCGAGGCGCTCGCTCAACCTGGGTTCTTGGCTGATCAACCGCCTGAGTTGGCCTCGGAGGGCGTTGGCGAGGATCTCCGAGAAAGTCGTGAGCAGCACCCGGGCCTCGGGCCGAGTCCGAGCCAAGTGGACGGCCCGGTGCAGGGCCACGATGGTCTTCCCCGTCCCAGCGGATCCGGAAACTCGAGCCGGGCCGGAGTAGTCACGCTCCACCATCTGGCGCTGGGCCGGATGCAGGAAGACGATCCACTTGTCCCAGGGAGCTTCCAGGGCCTGGGCCAGTTCCTCGGCGTTGGCCATGACACGAAACCGCCGCTGGGCATCGGGATGGTCGAAGGGGTTCGCCACTGGCAGGGGGGATACCTTGGGCTTGGGTTTACCACCTGTGGCCAGTTCCAGCAGGGCCTCGGCTGCCTCTGCTGGCAGATGCTCAGCCAGGAGGAAGAGGCCGTCCTCGTCCACAGCCTTCACATCGGCCAGCCACTCTGGAGGGACCCCGTAATCGAGCAGGTCCTCGTCCTTGATCCGGTCGAAGAGCAGCTTTCGCTCAACGGCCTCGACGGGAGCCTCTACCACCCGGGGAATGAGGATCTCCTGAACAGTCTCCCGGATCTCGACCATCTGGGCCGCACCCGTTCGCGGATGGGTCTCCAGCTTCCGCCGCTCGGCCCATTGGTAGGCCTTGTCGTGGTGATCCACGTAGCAGAGGAGCAGACTCTCCTCGGTGCGGTGAACGATGAGGCGCAGGTCACGGTTGGCCCTCACGGACCAGAAGCGCGGGTCCTTGGCGTGCTCCAGCTTGTGGTAGCTCAAACCGGGGCTAGCCGGGTTCACCTGGAGGTCAAAGGCCGTCATCTTGGCGGTCTTCTGCTCCTCGCCGGTCAATCGGGCGAGGCTGGCCGTGAAGCTATCCGCGATTCTGAAGTCCATGAACCCTCAGTTCGAGATCCTTAGGAAGGGCCGACGACGTTGTCCTCTAGAACCGAGAACTGGGCGCAGGCCTTCCAATCGTGGTGCCCAAGAGTTCGAATCTGCCGAACCCCCTTGGGAAGGTATGCAAAGTAGTATTTGTTCAAGTCCTGACCAACATTCTTCCGCAACACGATGTGCTTTGGCCCTCCTCCCACAACCTCGAGAATGAAGTTCCCCGGCCGAGAGACAGCTCGCGCGTGCTGAGTAGGGGTGGTGTCTCCAATGTAGTAGAGATAGTCCCCTTCTATGTAGACGGCAGGCCACAAGACAATGGCTTCGATCCCACGCTGAAGATGTACCCGAATTCGCTTGGCACGGTCCTTCAGGTGCTCCTGCGCAGCTGGAGATAGTTTTTCCTTCCAGTTTTCCGGAAGGGGGGGAAGGGAATCCGTGCGTGGATTGGGGCGAGGCACTGGCCCGACAGGAATCCGGTGTTTCTCACACAGGAGCTCTAATGGAGACTTTGGGGCTGGCGGCGGGGCAGACTTCTTGGCAGCCTTCCTTGCCAACCGCCGTGCAATCTTGCTGACATCCGAGTTTTGTCCATTCGTCATCACTGCACCCTGAACACCTTCATCACCTCATCCCCCAGGTGGTTGATGACCTTCACAGCGATCCGGCCAGACTTGGGTTTGTCGAAGGGGCGGGAGGTGTCGCTGTTCAGGGTCTCCCAGGCTTCCTGGTTGATCTCGGCCTTGAGGGTGGTCTTGAGGGCGCTGTAGGGGTCATTGGCACCCAGGAAGTAGGCGTGGCGCACGAAGAAGGACTCCTCGTTGTAGTCGGTGTCGATGAACCAGCAGGCGATGCCCTCGGCGCCGTCACTGCGGACTTCGCCTGTCTGGGGGTGGAAGACGTCCACGCCCTT
>DAIDKC010000352.1 GCA_027451045.1 Holophagaceae bacterium
CCCCAGGGGCTTGCCCTGCCGGCTCATCCGGAGCTGGAGCTGGCCCGCCTCCAGGCACTCGTTGCAGATGAAGGCGTCCGGTCCGGCCAGGAGCTGCTCCACCTCGTGAGGTTCCTTGCCGCAGAAGGAGCACTTCTGGTCACGTTTGTACTTGTTCAAGGTGCCCTCCGGGCGGCCTTAGGCTACATCGTGGATGGTCTTCAGCTCCAGGATCTCGAAGCGGCGGACGCCGGCCGGGATCTGGACGCGCACCTCGCTGCCCTCCTCCTGGCCCACCAGGGCGATGCCGATGGGGGAGCTGATGCTGAGGTGGTGGGGGTGCCCGTCGAGCTCCTCCGGAAGCACCAGCTTGTAGGTGAATTCCTCCTCGGAATCCAGGTCCAGGATCGTGACTTCGGATCCGTAGGCCGCGCGGGTCTTGGGCAGGCGGCTGATGTCCAGGCTCGCCACCTCGGCAATGCGCTTCTCCAGGGCCACCATCTTTGCCTGGAACATGTCCCGCTTGGCCAGGGCCTGCTCGTATTCGGCGTTCTCGGACAGGTCACCCTGCCCGGCCGCACGGGCAATCTCCTGGGGGATGTCCACCAGGAGGGCCTGCTTGATGTCCTTCAGTTCCTGTTCCAGCTTGGCGAGCACGTGCTTGGGCATGGGACTTCCACAAGGCGAGGAGGGGGCGGAGCCCCGGTTACAAGGTGGGAGGGGCCCATGATTCTAGCCACTCCCCGGGGGGAAGCGGAGCGGGCAGGGGATTCCCCTCCCCGGGCCGCGTCTTGAAACGGCGATGCATCCAGAACCACCAGCGGGGATCCTTGCGAATCTGGGACTCGATCCTGGCCGTCATGAGCTGCGTGGCCACCCAGGCGTCCCGGGCGGCATCGCCGGTGGCGGGAACCTGGAAGGGCGGCTCGAACCGCACCGTGGTGGTGCCATCCCCGTTGGGCCAGCTGAAGACCGGCAGGATGGGCAGCCCGTAGCGGGCCGCCAGGCTGCCGGCGGTACCGAAGGTGGAGGCCCACTGGCCCAGGAACCTCACCCACAGGCCCGTGGTGAGGGCGTCCTGGTCCAGGAGGAAGCCCACGCCCTCGCCGGCCTTGAGGGCCTTGAGGGTCTCCCGCATGGCCCCGTCCTTGAGGATCACCCGGTTGCCGAAGCGGGTCCGGAAGGCCAGGGACACGGGCTCCAGCAGCGGGTTGTCGAGCTCCCGCCCGATGACCGAGAGGGTGCGGCCCAGGCGGCTCTGGGCCAGGGCGACCATCTCCCAGTTCCCGTAGTGCCCGGTGAGCTGGATGAAGCCCCGCCCGCCGGCCCTCGCGGCATCGAAGTGCTCCAGGCCCTCCACCTTGATCCAGCGGTCGAGCTCCTCGGGGGTGGCGCGGCGCAGGCGCAGCAGGCTCACGAAGAGGCTCCCGAAATGCATGAAGCAGGTCCGGGAGAGGGCCCGGGTCCCGGCCTCGTCGAGGCCCAGGCCCGCGCACCGCAGGTTCTCCCGCACGATGCGGCGGTGGCGGGCATCCGCCCAGTAGAAGGCCAGGCCCGCCGCCTCCCCCAGGGCCAGCACCGTGGCCCAGGGCATCCGGCCCAGGATCCCGTCCAGCACCCGGAACGCTCCGTACTCCAGGCGGTGGCGGAGGGTCGGGGGGGGCGGGGCGCCGGCGGCGGGCATGGGGGGATCCCGGTCCTAAAAAAGGGCGCCTCGAAGGTTCGAGGCGCGGTGGACCAGTCTAGCAGCAAAGCCCTGGGCCGGGGCGGGGCATTCTTGTCTCCTCAGCGCCCGTCCCGGGACAGGGGCATGGTCATGCAGCGGGGACCGCCCCGGGCCCGGCTCAGCTCCGAGCTCTCCACCTGGATGAGGTATTTCCTGCCGTCCAGCAGGTCAAGGGCGGGGTCCGCCAGGAGTTCCCGCTCCGTCATGACGTGGTAGCCGGCCCGGGCCAGTTCCTCGGCCGTGGCCACGTTCCGCCGGTAGCTGGTGATGACCCCCGGGGCGAGGGCGAAGGCATTGGCGCCGTCCGTCCACTGTTCCCGCTGCTGGCGGATGTAGTCCCGACCGCCGCAGAAGATGGGGGTGAGGTCGATGCCCAGGGCCCGCAGGGCCGTGAGCAGATTGGGGCGGGTGGTGAAGCGCAGCTCCGGGTGGCGCAGGTCCATGACCACCACATTCAGCAGTTCCCGGCTGCCATCGGTGAAGTAGGGGGGGTAGACCAGGCACTCAGCCTCGCTGATGCGGGTGAAAATGGTGTCCAGGTGCATGGCGCTGCGCTTCTTGGGCATGAGCACCATCACCAGGAACTCGAAGCTGCCCTGGCCGTCCTGGTGGTCGGCGCGCAGGCTCTCCGCCAGGAGGTTGATGGCATCCGTGCTGCTGCGCTCCGAGCAGCCCACCGCCAGCACCCTGTCCGACAGCACCAGGATGTCGCCCCCCTCCAGGCTCACCGGGGCCTTGATCTGCCCGCGGATCAGGGGCGTGACCTGGTCGAACCACTTGTCCTGCTCGGTCAGGTGCCGCAGGCGCGGATGGTGGCGGAAGATGGTGCTGAGGATCAGGGCCTCCCGCTCCCGCGCCCAGGTCGCCATGGCGTTCACGCTGTACCCGTCGCCGATGACCGAGGCCGGATCCCGCATGAAGAGGAGGTTGGGGATGGGCCGGAGGCGGTAGTCGAACTCCTTCTCCCAGGGGGTGTGGCCCGGCATGTCGTCCCAGGGCACCCCCGTGATGACGCTGCGGGCCGCCTCCGCCGAGGACAGCTCCCGCAGCAGGTTGCAGGTCTCGTCTGGAAGGCCCGCCAGGCGGCGCAGGTCCTCGATGAAGGCCAGCTTCACGCCCTCGTCCTGCAGGGCCTCCTCGAAGAGGTCCTGCACGTCCAGCACCTCCTCCGCCACCCGCCCCAGCACCTGCCGGAAGAGGGCGTGCTCGTTCCGCGCGTGCTCCCCGAACAGGATGTCGTCGAAGAGCAGCTTGTCCATCATGCCCGGGACCATGAGGTCCACCTCGGGGCCGGGATCGTGCACCACCACCTGCTTGAGGCGGGCGATCTCGGAAAAGACTGAGAGCTTGATGGGTTGCATGGGCTCCCCCGGAGCCCGGCAGAATACCATGCGGTCGAAATGCTGTCCCGCCGCGGCTCCGCCGGACTTCCCGGGCCATCAGTACG
>DAIDKC010000353.1 GCA_027451045.1 Holophagaceae bacterium
CCCAGATCGTCCCGGCCGAGGGGATGCAGCAGGGAGGGGCCGGCCCCGCCCCGGAAGGGGTCCAGGGGCAGATCCGGCAGCGCCAGGGCCGCCAGGAAGGCCAGGCGCCATCTCATGCCTCCTCCCGCTCCAGGGGGAGCCCCGCGAGCCAAAGCAGGGCCAGGACGAGGATCCACGCGGCCAGACCGGCCCGGTCCCGGCGGGCGATGCGGTCCATCCAGTCGGTGCCGAGGCCGGGCACACCCGTCACCCGCTCGAGCACGAGACCCGTGGTGAGCCAGAGGGGTACCCGCGCGGCCAGCCAGCGCCCCCAGAGGCGGGTCAGGGCGAGGCGGCGGACCCGGAGGACGGTCCGGCGTCCCCAGACCGCCGGGAAGGGGGACTCCCTGGGCAGGCCCTGGGCCAGCCATCGGGCCTCCCCGGGCAGGGCGGCCAGCAGGAAGGCCAGGGTCCAGCCCGGGAGTCCCGGAGGCCCCCAGGCGGCGGGCCAGAGGGCCAGGAGCAGGGCACCCCAGACCAGATCCGGCGGGGCCTCCACCAGGGCCAGGGTGCGCCGGGTGGCCAGCCGGGGACCTCCGGCCCAGGCTGCCAGGGGGGCGGCCAAGGCCAGGGCCCCTGCGGCGAGAGCCGCCGGGACCAGGGCGTGGGAGGGAAAGGCGGGCGGCCGGGCCGAGCGCCAGAGGGCGCCGGGCAGGCCCAGCGCCAGCAGGAGGCCGAGGGCCCAGACGCCGAGCCCCTGGAGCCGGTCGCGCATCAGGGTGTCCAGGACCAGCCGGCAGGCCCGGGGGTGGTCTGGTAGAGCCCCAGGGGGCCGGTGGTGGCGTGAAGCCGCCGGTCCACCCAGAGGATGCTCTGGAAGTCCACCAGGGGCAGGGCCCCCGGGGCCCGGGCCCAGAGGCGCTGGAGGTCCGCCCAGGCGGGATCCCCCGGTGCCTGGACCCGGGTCAGCACCGGCGCGAGCGACGGGTCGCGCCAGCCGGTGAAGTTCATGGGGCCGTCGGGCTCCATGTACTCCAGGACGGACCAGGGATCCGGCTCGAAGGCCGCGATGAAGCAGGCCAGTTCGAAGGTTCCGGCCTGGAGGCGGGAGACGAGGAGGGCCTGGGCCACAGGGACCAGGCGGAGGCGGGTCCCGTCCCGCCGGGCCCGCTCCCGGAGGGCCAGCAGGAGCTTCTCCACGGGCGTGTCCTCGGCGGCATAGAGCAGGGTGAGGGGCCGGCCGGGCGGCAGGGCGGCGGGGGGCGCCTGGATGGCGCAGGGGGCGAAGCCCAGCGCCTCGGGCAGCAGGCCCCGGCTGGGACGGGCGCCGACGCCCAGGAGCCCGGGGGGGAAGGCATCCCGCCGCCAGCGCTCCAGGGCCTGGAGGGGCGCCAGCCCGGCGCGGCTCCAGATCACCAGCTGGTAGAGCTTCGGCTGGACCATGACCCGGTAGCCGGGAGGCGGGGTGGCCAGCAGCCGGTCCGGGGGCTGGCCGAGGGTGAGCCATCCCTTCAGCAGCGCCTGGTAGACGCCCTGGCTGTCCCCGATGAGGCGGAAGCGGAGGCCCTGGATCCCGGGATGGAGGAAATGATGGGCCCGCCGGTCCAGGCACCAGGTCCCGGCCTCCCGGCGGAGCCGGAAGGGTCCGCTCCCCTGCTCCGGATGGCCGGCCCGGGCGATGGGCACCCGCGCCAGCTCCGCTAGCAGGCGGCCGGGGGGCTTGCTGGAGGCCACCACCAGCTGCCCGTGGTCCACCCAGGCCCGGACGCCCTCGACGATCGCCCGCCGGGACGGGCTGGCCCCGGGATCGTGCTGGAGGGCCTGGAAGGTCCAGACGGCGTCCGCGGCCCGGAGGGGCGTGCCATCGGGGAAGGCCGCATCCGTCCGGAGGTGGAAGCGGAGGCTGCCGTCCTGCTGGCGCTTCCAGGCCGTCGCCAGGCGGGGGACGACCCGGCCGGCGGCGTCCAGGCCCACCAGGGCATCGCCGGTGAGGGCCTGGAGGATGTCCTGCTCGGGGCCTTCGCCATGCACGAAGTCCAGGGGCCCGGGATCCCGGGTGAAACAGTCCTCCACCACCTGGGCCGGGGCCAGGACCGCGGCCAGGACGAACAGGGCACCGACAAGGCGCTTCCGCATGCATGCTCCAGGGGGTTTCCTCCAGGATGCCGTCCCGGCCCCGGAACTGCCAAGTCCGGGGCCGGGCCTTGCTACGCTGGAAGCGGAGGAGTCGTGCCGAACGCGTCGAGACCCGGGCTCTTCTGGTGGTGGCCGCTGATGGCGCGCCACCGCCGCAGGCTGCTGTGGGGGCTGGTCGCCACCATCCTGTGCAGCGCCGCCGCCTCGATGGTGCCCCTCTGGTCGGGCCGGGCGGTGCATGCCCTGGAGGGCCGGGACTGGCATGGGTCAAGGGTCTACCTGCTCTGGATGCTGGCGTTCACCCTGGCGGCCGGCATCGGGCGCTACCTCATGCGGAACACCCTCATCGGCCTGAGCCGCCAGGTGGAGCGGGAGCAGCGGGAGGGGCTCTACGCCTTCCTGCTGGGCCGCCCCTATGCCTTCTACGAACGGCAGCGGGTGGGCGATCTCATGTCCCGGGTGGGGGACGACGTCGGCACGGTGCGCATGGCCACAGGGCCGGGCCTCATGAGCTTCCTCCAGGTGGTCTCCATCCTGCCCATCACCCTGGCCCTGATGCTGCACGTGAGCTGGCGCCTGACCCTGGCCGTCATGCTGCCCTTCCCCTTCCTGGCCCTGGGTTTCTATGCGGTGGGGCGCCTGAGCCACGGCATCCAGCAGAAGCTCCAGCTCGCCTTCTCGGCCCTGTCCACCTTCAGCCACGAGACCATCAGCGGCGAGCGGGTGGTGCAGGCCTTCGGTCTAGAGGAGACCCGCGTGGTGCGGTTCCGGGAGCTGAGCCGCGCGCACGCCTCCCTCAGCATGAGGCAGAGCGTGGCCTTCAGCGCCTATGCCCCGCTCTCCGCCCTGGTCAGCGGCGTGTCGGCCCTGATCCTGGTGGCCTACGGCGGCAGCCTCATGGCACGGGGGGTCCTGGACCTGGGGGACCTGACGGCCTTCACGGGCTTCCTGGCCGCCCTGGCCTGGCCGATGATGAGTCTGGGCTGGTCCGTGAACCTGTTCCAGCGGGCCCGGGCGGGCCAGGAGCGCATCACGCAGGTGCTGGAGAGCCCCGAGCCCAGCCTCCCGCCACCGGAGTCCCTGGAACTGCCGGAGGGGCCCGCGGCCCTGGCCCTGGAGGGCGCCACCCACCGGTTCCCCGGAGGCCGCGGTCTCGGCCCCCTCGATCTGGAGCTGGCGCCGGGGGACAGCCTGGCCGTGGTGGGCGGCATCGGTTCGGGCAAGACCGTGCTCCTCCAGGTGATGGCCGGCCTGCGGGAGCCCCAGCAGGGCCGGGTGCGGGTGGACGGGAGGGCCCTGGACGCCTCTGGCCTGCGGGGCCACTGGGCCGGTCTGGGGTGGGTGCCCCAGGAGGCCTTCCTCTTCTCCGACACCCTGCGCGTGAACCTGGCCATGGGCCGCCCGGAGGCCACCGACGCCGAGTTGTGGGACATCGCCCGGGTGGTCTGCCTGGATGGCCT